>JBCNVJ010000078.1:0-2109 GCA_039630255.1 Fervidobacterium sp.
AGGATTTCGAATTCATTTGAATCGAATGAGGATGTATAAACACAAAGTAATTCTTTTTTGTGTATGTTAGCTTTGATTTTGTATGTGAGAATAAAAACAAAATATATCCCATTTTTTCGGATAGCACTAAACCGAAGTTTCATCATCATGTTTTTATGTGGATGTTGAATAAAATGTTCTAATGCTTCATTTACGATAGGATGACCTACTGCTAAAAACTCAAAATGTTCGTTTTCCAAGGCTAAATCTGCATCAAATATAGCAAATCGATCTTGAATTTCAATCTGATAAATATGAACTTTTTGCTGACTCGCTTTCTTGATGGTTTGGATTTTTTTTAGTTTCCAATTCTTTGAATTTTCAGTAAGATATTGAGTTGTTAATTTCTCAATATGAAGATTATCAATTTCTCTTTCTTTTTGGGTAATTTTATAATAGTCAGTCAAATTAAAATCCATGAACTTGGGTGATATTAACTCTGACAGTAATTCGTAAGATTTTTTTTGCTTCCTCTATTTTATTTTGGATCTTTTTGTCAAATTCAGTAGAAGTTATCTTCCCAGTTACAAAATCCATAATAAATTGAGGTAAGCGAATTTCTTCTTCGATCGTACCTAATAGGATATCAGAAGGTCCAATTAAACAATTCTTCAAAAATTTTGATCTTATTTTCCAAAATATGAAGCACCTTTTTCTGCTACTGTATTTTTTGTTGAAAAATTCAAAATTAATACATCACGTTTTTGACCGAAACGGTGGATACGTCCAATCCGTTGTTCCATTTTAATCGGAGACCATGGAAGATCATAATTTATCAATACATTTGCAAATTGAAGATTTCTTCCTTCACCACCAGCTTCCATAGAGATTAAAATCTCACCTTTATCTTTGAATTCCTAAATTTGTTTTTCTTTGAAAATGACTTAAACTACCATGAAAGACATTACAATGAAAATTACTTAACATTTCTAAAAGATATTCTTGTGTTGTGCGAAATTGAGTAAAAATAACAATTTTGTTATACCCATTCCTTTTTAAAAACTGTATTGTATCGATAAGCTTTTGTGCCTTTGTGTCCAATTTGATTCTTTTCCCCAAGGAGATTAATCGAGATAAAGACATGATCTCTTTGCGAAGATTTTGAAGGGAATATCTATTTCGTTCAAAAATACTTAAGTTTTCGATCAATTCATCTTCGTTTTCATTGTCTTCGATAAATTCTTCCCGAATCAGATATTTCTTCAACTTGTAGATTGTGATTTTGAATGAATTTCATTTCTAACATAAATCTTCGTTTCTCTAAGGCTTTAACTAATGCTCTCAGTAGAAGAATCCAATAGTTTTTGAAAAACGATCATGATAAAACCAATTGCTCGATTTTGAAGCTCTTTTGATAGGTTATATTCTTTTTTAACGTATTCAGTGACTTCGTCGTAGAAAAGACGCTCCTCAGGAGAAAGCTCAAATTTTACTGTCTTTACAATTCTGTTTGTAAAACCACCTACTTCAATTTTTCTTCTGCGTATTAAAATTCGATGAATTTTATCTCGCAATTTTATGATATTCTCACCATGACGAGAAGGTAAAACATATTCTTGAAAAAAAGACTGTTCTGGCCCTAAAAGGTGAGGATCGATCAATTTCACTAAATAGTAAAGTTCTTCAAGTTTTCCACGAAAAGGAGTTGCACTCAAGAGTAAAATGCCCTCCGTATTTTTCGATATTTTTTCTGCAAATGAATATGCTTGAGTAATCTTATTATAGTCTCTTCTTAGTCGGTGTGCTTCATCAAAAATAACCAAATTCCATTTCTTTTTTAGTAGGAGTTCGTAATATTTATGATTTTTTATAAAATCTATTGATGTTATTATTTTATGAACTCCATTTTCTAAATTCTCTTTGAAATTTTTACTATTTATGATTACAAATTCTTCATTAAATTTGTTTTTCAGTTCTTGTTGCCATTGGATTTGCAAAGGTGCTGGAACAACTATTAAAATATTTTTATAGTTTTTCCTAAATATCAATTCCTTGATGATCAATCCAGTTTCTATAGTCTTTCCTAAGCCGACTTCATCAGCTAATAAAAATCTTGGTTTTAGAGCATTA
>JBCNVJ010000079.1:0-6483 GCA_039630255.1 Fervidobacterium sp.
TATTACTGCTAAAGAAGGTAACGATGGCGAAAAAGTGTTAAAGTTTTTTAATATATCAGTTGGAATACCAATGGAACGCCAAGAATTGTTGAAGCTTTATATGGAAGATGCTGAAATAGAACTTAAACATCCAAAATCTAGTACTGTAAGAAAAATTAAAGTTAAGGAATTAATAAATAAGATGGCTAAGAACGCGTGGAAAACTGGTGATCCGGGATTAGCATTTCTTGGTGAGATGAATAAATACTATGCAATGTATCCTGAGATGGTGATCGAAAGTACAAATCCATGTGGAGAGATAGGTCTTGCACCATACGAGGCATGCAACCTTGGGTCAATAGACGTTGCTAAATTTTATAAGAATGGAAAATTCCATTGGGATGCATTTGCTCAAGCAACAAGATTGGCTGTAAGGTTCCTTGATAACGTGATAGATGTCAATGTTTTTCCACTCGAGAAAATCACCAGGGCAGTTAAAGAGAGTAGAAGAATAGGTTTAGGGATAATGGGGTTTGCAGACTTACTTTATTTAATGGATATACCTTACAATGAACATGAAGGAAGACAATTTGCAGCAGATATGACAGCCTTTATGGCGTTACACGGACATGACGAATCAAACAAAATTGCCAGAGAAAAAGGAAGTTTTCCTGCTTTTGAAAAGAGTAGATATTACAAAGAAAATGGCTTTGCTCCATTTGCAATGGGGATGAGTAAATATGATCAAGAATTAAGAGAGGTTTTCAGAGAATCCAAAAGTGGTAAAAGAAATGTAGCAGTTCTAACTATTGCACCGACTGGTTCGATTTCAAACATAGCTGATACAAGCAGCGGTCTTGAACCAAATTTCTTACTTGCTTATGTACGCTACATGAACAAACATGACGGTGGCAGGGAGCCTTTGTTCTATGTAAATAGGGTCCTTGAGGAAAAACTTTCACCTCAGATCCTTGAGAAAATCAAAGAGCGTTTAGTTGAGAAAGGATCGCTCAAGGATATACCCGAGGTTCCTGAGCATATAAAACGTGTTTTTGTTACTGCTATGGATATATCTCCAATGGATCATTTGCTCATGCAAGACGCATTTCAAAGATATGTCGATAACAATATATCAAAGACAATAAATATGCCAAATAGCGCCACAGAAGAAGACGTACTTAACATATACCTTGAAGCCATGAAGTTAAACATTAGAGGATTAACAATTTACAGAGACGGCTCGTTACAGACACAGGTTCTCACAACTGCAAAAAACTTAAAAACGAAAGATGCACCAAAGGTACAATTCTTTTTACTCGATGAAAAACACAAGTTACGACCAAAACCAAGAAAAGAGACGCTAAGAAGCGTTACAAGGAAGTTCAAAACAGACACAGGAACTACTTATATTACTGTAAGCTTTGACGATAATGGAGAGGCTGTTGAAATATTCCTTTCTAATGGGACAGAACTTGCGGAGGCCATTGGAAGACTAAGTTCGATTGCTCTGAGAGCAGGTGTGTCTGCTGAAGAAATACTCGAGCAGCTTAGAAAAGTCAAAGGAACGTACACTCCTGCATTAGCAAAAGAAATCAAAAGTGCGGTGGATGATTTTGCAGAACTTTGGGGCGAAACACAAATTGGAGAGATAGACACCTTTGTCGTAGATGGTACGGTGAAGACACCCGAGGAAATTGAAAAGTTTGTGACCGCGAATGGTTTAGAATGGAGCGAAGGATATTACGTTGATGTTGATGGAAATACCTACTGTCCATCGTGTCTGTCAAAGAACAGTATTTTGAAACAAGAAGGATGTACAAGTTGTAAAAAATGTGGTTGGAGTAAATGTAGCTGATCTTATTCTTGTTTGTGATTTCCAAAAAACGTAATAAATAAAGAAAAATGTCCGGCATCTGTCAGGACATTTTTTTACACTTTTTCTTCAGTGTCCTCTTCATCATAGTTTGAAAGTTTTTTTATTATGGAATATACGCAAGTGTCTCAAATGATAAAGTAATGTCAACATCTTCAACAGGCAATTTGCTTCTTAATTTAACAGGAGAGAAATTAACGATGCCTTTGATGCCTACACTTTCTATTTGTTCTGCAACTATTTGGGCTGAATTTTCAGGAACAGCGACGACTGCAATTTCTATATTTAGATCCTCAGCTATTTTTTTAAGTTCATTTATGTGAGATACTGTAATACCACCGATTTTTTTTCCAACCTTTTCATTGTCGTTATCAAATATAGCAACTACTCTAAATTTATGTTTCGCCAAACCTGGATAATTCGCCAAAGCACTTCCAAGATTCCCAGCACCTATTATTGCTACATTCCATTCCTTGTTAACACCAATTATGTGTGCAATTTCACTAACCAACTTTTTGACGTTATAGCCAAGTCCTCTCTTACCAAACTCGCCAAAATACGATAAATCTTTTCTCACTTGACTTGGTTTTATGTTTAAACGGTGTGCAATATCTTGCGACGATACAAAATTTACACCCTCGTCTTTGAATCTCAAAAGACACCGATAATATAAACCAAGCCTCCTCACAGTTGGTTTCGGAATTTTCACAAAAGTCCCCCCTAAGTATTAAATAGTTAATTTCTTCACAATTTTATCATAAATGCGAAAAAGTATCAAGCACATTACGGAAAAACAAAAAGTTTCATCACAAACCAAGTTCAAAAGTTGTAAGAATTACCTTTATTCTTTTTGGTTGTCTGAACGAAGATTCGACAATTAAAAAGTAGTTACATATCCTTTGATCTGAGGCACAGTCATGACAGAAACCTGTAGCATTACAAGGTGTTTTTAGTTCAAGTCTTTTTGCATTCATGGGAGATATCATTCTTATGCGTTCTATAGCTTCATCTAAATTTTTTACGACTTTATTCACACTTACAACAAGAATAATGTTCTTAGGACCAAAAGCGATTGCAGCAACACGATTACCATTTCCATCCAGAAAAATTAACTTTCCATCTTCAGTTACAGCGTTGGCACTACATAGATAAAAATCTGAAGAAAATGCCGCAATTTCAAGATTTCTCCTTTCTTCTGGAGTTTTTGCTTTAGCTCTATCAATAAAGTTGTATTTTTCACTTCTAAGTATATCCAAAATACCAGACTCTAAGATACTCAACGAACCTCCTGAAGCAACGGTAGCTCCTTGTGGTATCATCAAATTTATCAAGTTAATTAAATCTTCTTCACTTTTAGCGATATGAACTTCAAAAGCCCTTTTTTCTAAGGATTTTTTTAATGTCTGTGCAACATGTTCGTATTTCCAATTGTATAGTTCCTCACGCATAAAGTTCCCTCCTAGCAAAGAAATGTTTGCAAAAAAACAAGCGAGACCTTTAACGGTCTCGCTCTTCAAGTGTTGGCGGGGACGACGAGATTTGAACTCGCGGCCACCGGTGTGACAGACCGGCGTGCTAACCAGGCTGCACCACGTCCCCGTCTATTGCCAGTTTGCCACTGACCGTGTTATATTCTGCCACAAGGTGTTTATTTTGTCAATAGGTGTTTTCAAAATTGCACCTTGTAGTCCATCAAATAACGTTGCGAAATAAATCGCTTAATGTCTCGCATCTTCTTATTAACTTGGCTTCGAATGAATTGTGATTTTGAGTTACAAGTATTTCCGCAGGTCTGGGCATGGAATTATAATTATTTGACATCGCGTAACCATAAGCTCCAACGTCTTCGATCACTAAAAAGCTTCCTTCCTTCGGGATTTTAAGCTTTCTCTCAAGTGCAAGAATATCACCAGACTCGCAAAGTGGTCCAACTAAGTCCACAATTTCTTCTTCGGAGTTGTTGTTGTACGGTTCAAGAACATAAACGCGATGATATGCGTTGTACATCGCGGGTCTCATTAACACATTTAACCCGCCATCAACTACTATGAATGTTTTGTACGGCGTTCTTTTTATGTATTCCACTTTTAGAACTAGTATCCCAGCAGGTGCAATGAGATATCTACCAAGCTCAAAGATAACTAAATCAAAAGATTTTAAGTAAGGAATTATTTTTTTCTTGTAACTATCTATGTTGAGTTCATCGTCTTTGTAGTTTATCCCCCAACCACCACCGATATTTATCTTTGAAAAACCGTATCTTTTTGAAAGCTCAACTACTTTCGAGATAGCTTCTTCAAAAGCTTCTACATGTGTGATTTGCGAACCTATGTGTACATGAAACCCCGATATCTTTAATCTTTTGTCTTTCAAGGTATTTTCAAGTAATTCAAGGTGTATACCAAACTTGTTTTTTTTCAAACCTGTTGATATGTGTGGATGTGTTTGGGGATCAACATCCGGATTGATTCTGAGAAAAAATTCGGCATTTGTTTGTATAGCTGTCCACCTTTCGTATTCTTCGAGAGAATCGATATTTATATATTTAACTTTTTGTCCAAGGTATTCCATATTTTTTTTTGATTTTCCGTTACCGTTCCAAACGATTTTTCCATCGTCAATACCAGCCATTTTGGAGGCATAGTATTCTCCTATTGAAACGATGTCTGTGCCGAATCCTTGTTTTCCAAATACCTCAATTATACGCGGGTTATTGTTCGCCTTACAAGCAAACGTCGGTAAAAAGTTTACACCACTAAAAACATCAGTGACTAAATTAATTCTCTTTATAATTTCTTCAAATGAATAAATGTATAAAGGTGTTCCATAAGAGTTTGCAATTTCTTCAACTATTTTTTTTGAGAAAATCATTCGCACACCTCACTAAGAATTACCCTTCAATTTTTTTCAACTTCACAGCAGTTCCATAAGCAAGAATTTCTGCAGCACTTTGCATAACAGAAGCCGAGCCGAATCTAACACCTACAACAGCGTCCGCCCCAAGTTTTTCTGCTTCGTTAATCATTCTCCTAAGTGCAATATTTCTACTTTCAGTAAGTAGTTCTGTATAACTTTTTATCTCACCACCTGCGATTGTTTTAAAAGCTGCCGCTATGTCTTTACCAAGATGCTTAGAGTTAACTATGCTACCAGCAACGATTCCAATAGTTTCGGTAATTTCATAACCGGGCACATAATCAATTGTAACTACAATCACACCAAACACCTCCCTATATAAAATAGTTCCAATCTTAATCAAACTTCTTTCTTTAAGAAAATCCTGTATGCTAAAAGTGTTATTATTACTGATAATATTATAACTCCAAGAAGGTGTATTTAACGTCAACTAGCTGTTTCTTAGGAAAATACTATTTCCCAGCGCATATGTGTAAGTATTTAAGAATTTCAGAGGTTTTAGCATACCACCAACTGTTGTAATTGCAAGTGTAGAAAGTCCAGCAAGTAATGGTTTTACTTGGTCATCAAAGATAACTGAATAAAACAATGTTATACAAAACCAAAGTAAACCAGCAAACAATGATTGTACTGTGAACTTTATACCTGCGAGATATTGGTAATCTTTGTTAAAGATAAATGAATAGAAGATTGGTAACAAGCCGGTGAAAAGCAAAATGAACCAAAGTGAAATGAGACCCGAAAAAAATTTATCGATGAAAACTTGTTTTCTACTTTTTCTTACAAGTAAGAATGCTATAGTACCGTTTTCTACTTCCCTGGCAAAAAGTGGAAATGCCATTATAATACCAACTATAGGGACTATTTGTCCGAAGTTTTTGCCGTACCATTGAGAATTTATATAGAAATTCCATTCTTTAAGTTTGTTTAGCATACTTGGGGGTAAGAACTTTTCTAACTGTGGGGTGCCCGAGTATCCTTCAAGCATTCTCAGCGTAAATTTTTGAAAAGGTGCAACTATGAAAAACAATACAACCAAAGTAAGCAACGTACCAACAATTCTCACTCTCATATCGTAAAACTCTTTCCTCATAACTAATCACCTTCTCTTGTAACATCTTTTGAATTTTTATCGCTGAGTACAATCGCCTCAAAAATTACGTCAAAATTAACAGGTTCACATTCAAATCCGTTCTCTTGTGCCCATTTTCTTTTTACTATATATATGTTTTCTTTTTCAGTTGTTTTGTACTTGTACCCATCTATGATTTTAGTTTTATCAACATGAATTGCACAGTATTTCTGTTTTATGTCATCAAGGTATCCGACTTCCAGTATTTTTCCTTTGTTCATTATTGCTACCCTATCTGCTATCTTCTCGACTTCACTTAGAATATGACTGGTATACAAAACAGAATTTCTCTCGAGCGGTACAGTACGAATCAGGTCCAATATTTGGTTTCTGACTATAGGGTCTAAACCCCAAGTGGGCTCATCGAGTATGTATAGTTGTACCTTTTGAGAAAGGACAATAGACATATAAAGTTGCGTCGTTTGTCCGTTCGACAATTCTCCAACTTTTTCTGATAAGGGTATGTCAAACTTCTCAACAAAATCGAAACATTTATTCTTATCAAAATCTTTTGTAATCGAAGCAGTCATTTCAATAAGTTGTTTAACGGTGTAACTTTGGTACAATTCTTTACCTTCTGGTA
>JBCNVJ010000008.1:0-1627 GCA_039630255.1 Fervidobacterium sp.
GAAGTAAACCGTTGGTGCATGCAAACCATAGTCCAACAACCTCTTAGCAATATCCAGTGTTCTAACACCAGTTTTTTTAGCAAATTCTTCGTTGTCCACAACAAATTCATGCATACATGTTCCATCGTAAGCAATCTTAAATAACTTTGATAATTTTACTCTGAGATAGTTTGCATTAAGAACTGCCATATCACTAACGTGTTTGAGTCCCTTGTTTCCCATGGTAAGGATGTATGTGTAAGCCTTCACCATAACAATGAAATTACCGTAAAAACTTCTTACCATACCTATACTCTTGGGTAAATTGTAATCCAAATCATACTTATCACCGAGGTTCCTTATAATTGGAACTGGAAGGTAAGGAGCCAAATGTGCTTTAACACCTATTGGACCACTTCCAGGTCCTCCCATTCCATGAGGTGTACTGAACGTTTTGTGTAAGTTAAGGTGTACGATGTCAAATCCCATATCTCCCGGCCTTGTTCTACCCATAATTGCGTTAAGGTTTGCACCATCATAGTAAAGCAAAGCACCAACTTCGTGCGCTAATTTAGATATGGTAAGTATATCCTTTTCAAAAAGTCCAAGTGTATTTGGGTTTGTTAGCATTATTACTGCGACACTATCATCAAGATGTACTTTTAATTCTTCTAAGTTGATACAACCATCAGGACCAGACTTTAATTCCACAACTTCGAATCCTGCCATAGCAGCTGAGGCAGGATTTGTTCCGTGCGCACTGTCTGGTACAAGCACTTTTTTTCTTTTTGAAAGCTCACCTTTATCTTCAAAGTAAGCTCTTGCAATTAACAAACCAGTTAATTCACCGTGTGCTCCGGCAGCTGGTTGTAATGTCATGTCATCAGTACCTGTAATCTCACACAATAATTCCTTCAGATGTCCCATAAGGTTTATTGCGCCTTGTATTGTTTCCCTTGGCTGCATCGGATGTAAACCAGTGAACAATGATGCCATATCCTCATTTATTTTCGGATTATATTTCATCGTACATGAACCAAGAGGATAGAACCCTCTATCAACTGAGTAATTTTTCATAGCAAGTTCCGTGTAGTGTCTAACTACATCTACCTCTGAAACTTCTGGAAGTCTTGGCTTTTCTTTTCTAATTAGATACTCCGGCAAATTGCAGGGCATTTCAGGTAATTCATAAACAGGAAGTTCGTAACCTTTTCTACCACGAGTAGATTTTTCAAATATAGTCATTTTAACATCACCTCAACTAATCTCTCAATTGAGGTCTTTGTATTTACTTCCGTTGTACAAACAAGAGCACTTGGACCAAGTTCTTTGTAAACCCTATCTATTGGTATTGGACCAAGTATACCTTCTTTCACCATATCATGCCATTTTGTTCTGTATTTATCGTCAACTCTTATTACAAATTCGTTGAAAAATTCCCCATCAAATATCCTTGTAAAACCATTTTCCTCAAGTTTTTTAGAAAGATAGTGAGCATTGTTGTAAGAACGCCAAGCTACTTCTCTTAATCCATTTGGTCCCATTGTAGAAATGTAAATTGCATTAATAAGCGCAATATAAGCTTGATTTGAACAAATGTTAGACGTTGCTTTTTCTCTTCTTATATGTTGTTCTCTTGTTTGGAGTA
>JBCNVJ010000080.1:0-1812 GCA_039630255.1 Fervidobacterium sp.
AAGTTTCGAATTAATCCCACCAGCAAAAAGGTAGTAATTAATTAACTTGTTACCTTGAATTACTGATAACAATAACTTATGTAATATACTTTCTGGTAATATTCTTTCTCCATAATCGTTTCCATAATTCCCATCTCCGCACTCAAATTCCATACAACCGTATAACGTCTTTTTGTTTGTACTCTTTACTATCTCGTTGATATTCCACAAGTCATGAAAATTCCTTACAGAAAGCGTACCAAGATACACATCTGTAGTAGGAATTACGTCATTTTCTTTGTAAGCAACCTCAAGTTGCGAAATACCTATGGGAAATGTATGTGCCTTTCCACCCGCTGTTCCGTGAACGTTTAGCAGAAAATTTGTGTCAATGCCAAATTCGTGGAAAAATCCAATCAAATTGGAAACATAGCGCGAAAATTCCTTTCTTATAAACTTAGAGTAATCGCTTATAAATGAATCACGAAAATATTTTTCTGGATTTCTCAAACGCATGAAAGTTTTGGATGAAAAATCTAAAGGAAAACCATATCGATCTTCTCCATAATTCTTAACAACCCATTCCACAAATCTAGAAAGCGTAAAATCTGAGAGATCTGGTGTATTATTAATCCATTGCAGCATTCCTATCTCATTATCAATTTGAATTCCACATACAACTCCATTATCAACAAAAGGTTTCAAAATACTTGCTACTTTAAGATACCAGAGTTTAACTTCCTTTAAGAAATCCGGATGATTGTACACAACTGTTGAATTTTCAACTTTCTTTCCATCCCACGTTAATGGTATAATGTGCGGATATTTTTCATATACCCAGAAAGGTATTCCCTCATTTTTCAACTCTGCCATCACAAAAGGTCCTGGTCGAGCTATGAATTGCATATCATTTTTTTCAATCAATTCTAAGAATTTCCTCAAATCATACCATCCATCAAATTGATATTCTCTTTCAACTTCCTCGTGGACAATCCATGGAATATACGAAGAAATTACACCACAACCAGCTTCTTTTGCCTTCATTATTCTGTCTTCCCAGTATTCAGGAGATAGTCTGAAATAATGAATTTCTGCCGAAATCAGAAATTTTTTTGCAAAATTAGACGTAAACATGTATATTCCTCCTTTCGAAAAGTATATTCGCCGATGCTCAAGATATTATACAACTTGTTAAGCACAATTTGATTGAAATTTTTGAAATTTTTGTGGTACAATTTAATGAAACGTTTAAGTTAAAAAATATGATTTGGGGAGGAGTATAAATGGCAACGATAAAAGATGTGGCAAAGCGTGCTGGCGTTTCAATCTCAACAGTTTCGTATGTTTTAAACAACACAGGTAAGATAAGTGAGGAAACAAAAGAAAAGGTACTTAAAGCTGCTCAGGAACTTAATTACATACCGAATAATTTTGCCAAAAGACTGAAAAAACAGCAATACGACCTTGTCGCACTTGTTGTCCATGAAATAAAAGGGCCATTTTATGACGCACTTGTCAGGGGAATTCAAGATGTGTTGCATTCCTTTGGGTATAACTTACTAATATATTGTACCCTTGAAAATAGAAAAGAAGATGTAGATAAATTCCTAAGAACCGGCATAGTTGGTGGGCTTATCATCATGACGCCAGCAGTAAAGAACGAAAATATACTCAAATGGGCACACCAATTCAAGATAGTAACACTCGATAGAGCTTTAAAAGATCAAAGAGTAAAAAGTGTAAGGGTTAACAACGAAAAAGGTGCATACGAAGTAGTCAAATACCTACACGAACTTGGTCATTCAAAAATTGGATTTATAAAAGGTTCAAAAG
>JBCNVJ010000081.1:0-3508 GCA_039630255.1 Fervidobacterium sp.
AATTTGGAAAATCCATCTGGTAAGGTAGTATTAAGAGATGGTAGGACAGGTAAAGAATTTGATTACCCAGTACTTGTAGGCTACATGTACATTATGAAACTTATTCACATAGCGCGTGATAAGATTCATGCACGAGCAACTGGGCCATACTCACTTATTCATCAGCAACCATTAGGTGGTAAAGCACAATTCGGTGGTCAAAGATTTGGAGAGATGGAAGTCTGGGCACTTGAAGCGTATGGAGCTTCTTATACACTAAATGAAATGTTGACTGTTAAAAGTGACGATATTAAAGGTAGAACAGAAGTTTACAAAGCAATAATGAAAAGCAAGAATTTACCTGAACCTGGTTTGCCAGAAAGCTTCAAAGTCTTGGTACGTGAATTGAAGGGACTTGCACTCGATGTAAGGGTATACGATGAACGTGGTAATGAAATCGATATAGAAAAGCTATAGTAGTACCAAAATATAATTGGTACGGAAAGGAATGCTTAAATAAGTGCCCGACGTTAAGAGGAGGGAAAATAAATGAGTTCTTCTTTCAAAAGAAAGATTGCAAGTGTAAAAGTACGAGTAGCGTCTTCTGAAGTTATAAGAAATTGGTCGAGCGGAGAAGTTAAGAAAGCGGAAACTATAAATTACCGTACCTTTAAACCTGAAAGGGAAGGACTTTTCTGTGAAAGGATATTTGGACCCGTAAAAGATTACGAATGTGCTTGTGGAAAATACAGTGGGAAAAAGTACGAAGGTACGGTTTGTGAGAAATGTGGTGTAAGAGTAGAATCCAAAGACGCAAGACGAAGGCGATTTGGACATATAGAACTTGCAGCCCCTGTGGCACATGTTTGGTATTTGAAAAATACTCCAAGTATAATTGCTACACTTCTTGACATGAGTGTTAAGGATATTGAGAACATAGTGTATTTTGGTAGTAGACGAGTGAATGAGCGTGTTTTCATAGTTACGAATCCAAAAAATACCCCATTCATTAAAGGTTCAATACTTAACCAGACTGAATATGAAATTTACGCCAAAAAATGGGATTTTGAAGTATCTCCAGCGTACATTGTTAAAGAGCCAAGGGCTCCTTTAGTATCTGAGATAGATGGAGAAGTACGTGTAAAACATGAGAAGACACACACAGATAGAGATTTGTATTGGATAACTGTACGTAACGTTTCAAAAGTAGAGTTAAGAGTATACACTGGTATGGTGTTGAACTTTAAAGATGGAGATCAAGTTAATCAAGGTGATGAAATTGTTTCGGAAAAGAGAGTTGATGCTGTATTTGCTCCATTCGATGGAACAGTTGAAGTAGATGAACTTTCAGAGACTATAACGGTCAATCCACTTCCAACAAGTAAGAATACACCTATCAAATTTTCTTTACCGTACGGAGTGAGAGCACTTGTAAAAAACGGTGAAAAAATAAAGAAAGGACAACAGCTTACAACTGAAACAATTCTTTATAGTGTGGTAGCACCTGTTTCAGGTACATTAAGATACAGCAAACAACTCAACTTAAGACCTTTAGAAAACGGACTTTACGAGGTACTAACTACAGGTAGTGTATATATAGAAAATGTTCAGCAAGTGAAGCAGTACCCAGTTTTTGAAGGCGCGTGGATTTATGTACAAGATGGAGAAGTAGTGAAAGAAGGAGACGTGCTTGCAGATAGATTTCTTTTCGAAGAAGAAAAGTTGACAGTTGAAGAGTACAAACTTTTCAGTCAATATTACCATGGAATGTTTATAGTTGAGGAACAAATAGAAAATGATAAACCAATAATGGTTGTTACAAACGTAAATCCAGAAGTGACTGAGGAGACTGGGATAACCAAAGGACAAGTCATAACTCAACAAGACTATGAAGCATACATAAGAATATATCCGGGTAAGATAGAAGCTGAAACCGGTGCAATGGCTATAAAAAAATTGCTCGAACAAATAGATTTGGAAGTACTTAGAGCAGAAATAGAAGCTGAATTGAAGAAAATACCGAAAAGCAGTGTCAAAGCTAAAAAATTGTTAAAAAAGCTCAAGATAGTTAAAGATCTTATAGACAGTGAAACAAAACCTGAATGGATGGTTCTTGAGGCACTTCCTGTTGTTCCACCCGAAATAAGACCAATGATACAAATTGATGGTGGAAGGTTTGCAACAACTGATTTAAACGATCTGTACAGAAGAGTAATAATGAGAAACAACAGGCTCAAGAAACTTCTTGAAATGAATGCTCCAGAAGTTATTGTAAGAAACGAGAAAAGGATGCTCCAGGAAGCTGTCGATAATCTCATATACAATGGAAAGATAGGAAAAGCTTACGTTGATAGGAACGGAAGACCGTTAAAATCACTTACAGATCTTATCAGAGGTAAAAAAGGTAGATTCAGAAGGAATCTGCTTGGTAAACGTGTTGATTATTCAGGACGTGCAGTTATAGTTGTTGGTCCTCACTTGAAGATACACGAATGTGGTCTTCCAAAGAAAATGGCTCTCGAACTCTTTGAACCATTTGTTATTGCCGAACTTTCTAAAGAAGAAAACGTTGAAGCAACACAAACAAAGGTTAAAAAATACAGAAAAGAACTCCAAAGGGAAGATCCAAAAGCTTGGGAAAAGCTTGAGAAGGTAATCCAAGGAAGAGTTGTATTATTAAATAGGGCACCAACGCTCCATAGAATGTCTATCCAGGCGTTTGAACCGAAGCTGATAGAAGGAAACGCTATACAGTTACATCCATTGGTTTGTCCACCATTTAATGCAGATTTCGATGGTGACCAAATGGCTGTTCATTTGCCACTGTCACCAGCTGCACAGGAAGAAGCAAGATTGCTGATGCTTTCACGATACAACATAATTTCGCCAGCTCACGGCAAACCAATCTCAATGCCAGGAAAAGACATCGTTGCCGGAATTTACTATCTAACGATGGTGGATAAAAATTACGAAAACATCCAACCGGAGGATATAAGATGGAAATTTTCGAGTCCAGAGGAAGCTGAACTTGCTTATGAATTTGGTTATATAAAATTACACGAACCAATACTTGTTAATATAAAAGGACAAGTTTTGAAAACAACATTTGGACGTGTTATATTCAACTCAATATTGCCCGATGAACTCAGAGACTATACCAAAACGTTTGGCAAAAATGGAATTAAAGATGTTGTTTACAAAACATTTAAGAAACATGGTATCGACAGAACGGCTGATCTGCTTGATAACATCAAAGATCTCGGATTCCATTATGCAACGATATCCGGACTTACGATAAGTCTCAAAGACTTTATGATTTCACCGAAAAAGAATGAAATAATATCGGATGCACTTAAGAAAATTGATCATATTGAAAGGTTATACGATGAGGGCTTACTCAGTGATGATGAAAAATACAAAGAAACGATCAAAATATGGACGGAAGCAACGAACCTTGTTCAAGAAGAGACATATAGGTATCTTGGAGAGAATCCGTTCAACCCTGTTTACATAATGGTTGATTCTGGAG
>JBCNVJ010000082.1:0-1463 GCA_039630255.1 Fervidobacterium sp.
CACGTTTATGTTAAATTCTTTCATTTGGTTTACATAATACAAAAACTCATCCGCCAGTTGGGAAATAGACAACTGACGGATATCGATTTGCCTTTTCTGAATTAGATATAACAACAGATCTAACGGACCTTCAAAAACCTCAAGCTTAAAACGTAATTCCATTATTTAGATTAGAAGAATCCCTCTTCTTCCACTATAGATTCGTAAGGAATTTCATATACTTCAAGAATTCCTGCAACGCTTTCAGCATCTTTGCTATCAACTTTTATCGAAACCAATCGATTACCATTATCTTTTAACGTTAATATAGATAATATGTTTATGCGATTGTTTGCAAGCACGTCGATAACTTTTTTCAATTCTCCCGGCTTATCTTCCAACGTGAGATTTATTCTTATTCCATGTTCATCCATTGCAGACATTTCAGTCATAGCTTCAAGTACCTCTTGGATTGTTAAAACCCCTATAGCCTCACTATTCGAATTGACTACAGGAAGTACAGTTTCTTTGTTTTCAATAAGCATCATAGCTGCTTCTTCTATGGTCGAATCTTCTACGATATAAAAGTCTGGGAATATTACATAATTTCCAACCTTTTCTTCCATTTCTATTTCCTTAACAACCGATTTATGAAGCAAACCGTCGAATTTACCATCTTCGTCTACAACCAAACAATAATCGCAAGAGTGTTTTCTCATTTCGTGAAGAGCTTCAGAGATTGTTTGAGAATTTTTTACTTTTGGAAAAAATGTATTGACCCATCTGACTGCTTTCATGTTGTTTACCTCCTCCTAAGTCGTAAGATCTCGTAAAACATTTCAAAAGTAATAATAATACATGTATCCATTATCCGAACAATAAATGGAAAATGCATTTTGTAAGTTCTTTATACCAAAAATTTCCAAGGGATAATCACCTGTTTCATAAACTTCTACATTCTTTCCATCTGTTGTTACCATGACTTTATTGTGTGGCGCGCTAAGCACAACTATAAATTCTCCTACTTTTTTAACAGCAGTAGGTGTATATGGTACTTTGAAAGCGCTCTGAACAGTATCGTTTTTTACAATATAAATTGCTGAACTTGACATACACGCAATATAATAATTTGTCCCATCATAAAATGCACTTGATAAATAAGACGCCAATTTTAAGCTTTTTCCGGTTCTTAGATTGTAAACTTGTCCGCCCCTTGTATCAATCAATAGATCACCAACCAACATGGATGGTGTTGTTAATCCCAAATCCTTTGGTGTTTCGTTTATGAACTCAATATCGTAGTTATCGTTCCACAAATAAGTTGCGAAAACCTTTTTATTCCAAGAAAAAATGTAAGAAGGTGCACCAGAAAATTTGTAAGTTGAGACACGATTTAGCTCTTTATCAACGATGTGTAATTCTCCACCTTCTAAAAGCACGTAAATTTTATCATCTTGCATCAGAGAACCCTGTATTCTTCTTTG
>JBCNVJ010000083.1:0-11636 GCA_039630255.1 Fervidobacterium sp.
GGTTTAGCATTAATAAAGTTGATTTTAGAATATGAGGATATATGGAAGATACCAGAAAATGAATGGAATAAACTGGTAGAGGAGTTTTATAAAACAATTGATGAATACAAAAACATTTGGAACAAGTACAACAGATCTGGAGGGCTTGAGGACAGTATATTCAAACTCTCAAGATTTTTAAGAGTTCGACAAGCAGATTTGCGGGGGTTGATTTTCTGAAAATTGCAAGGAGCACTAAAATTATTTTTTTTCAACTAATACCCGTGGTTTATATAATAATCTCACTTGTGATACCATTTGCATTAAGCTTGAAACTCTCGCAGGGTTTAAGTTGGAGCGCTATTACAGATAATATAAGTAAAATCAGATTCACCATTTTTCAAGCATTCTTATCTGCGATCTTTACAGCACTTTTGGGCTTACCTGGCGCTTATTTAGTGGGTAGAACAAAGTTAAACAGCCTTGTACGAAAGATTTTTCGTGTAATCTCAAGTATCCCATTTGTCTTACCTGGTATAACAATGGCAATAGGTTTCTTTCTTACATTTGGTAAATCAGGTATTTATTCAAAAATTTTAGGTGCTTTTGGAATCAACGTCCAAATTCTATACACTTTTACTGCCATAGTTCTTGGACACGTGTTTTATAACTTTCCTTTATTTATCAGAATTGTTGGTGAAGCATGGGAAAATATAGATGGTTTCGTAATAGAAGCCGCAAAACTGGATGGTGCGGGCAAGTGGAAAACGTTTCTAAAAGTTGAGTTGCCATTACTAATTCCATCAATTTTGAGAGCATTTTTCTTAACCTATATATACACGTTTACAAGTTTTTCGGTGGTTCTTATACTCGGCGGTATAAAATACTCTACAATAGAGGTTACAATCTATATGTACTCAAGAATAACATTTGACTTCAAATCAGCCTCCACACTGATGCTTTTTCAGCTTTTATTCATATCTTTTATAGGATATTTTGTGTCTGTTAAACGAGAAGTCCACGAGAAAAACTTTCATACGCACTTGGAAAAATTTCCTAAATGGGGATATGTGTTATTTGGCTTTTACATAATTTTAATATTTGTACCTCTTTTTTATTCGGCAATTTCTGGATTTCTGGACTATTATGGAAGATTTTCATTAACTAATTTTCGTATATTTTTCTCGGAAAACTTAGAATACCTCGTCGGTACAACCGTCAAAGAAATGATTTTTTACACGATCTTGATTTCTACTGTTTCATCCATTATAAGTATTTTAATAAGTACAATAGGTGGATATTACTCGTCAAGAGGAAAAAGATTCAATTACATACTTTTCCTCCCTGCAGCAATGTCGTCTGTGACTATAGCATTTCCTTATGTACTAATTAATATCCCGATTTTGGCGAAAATAGTAGTCACTCATTCTCTGATTGTACTTCCAATAACGTTTGGAATCATAGAAACAGGATGGAGGAGTATACCAAACAACATAATAGAGGCAGCAAAAGTTGATGGTGCAGGTGACATTCTGACATTTTCAAAGATAGCTTTACCGCTTCTAAAGAATTTTATCTTTACGGCATTTGTATATTCAGTTACAATTTCTGTTGGTGAAACATCAGGTACACTTACATTAGTCGAACCACCGATTATGACCTTTTCGACCGTAGTTTTCAGATTAATGAATTCAAGAAACACAGAAGTTGCAATGGTATTGAACACATTCTACTTTATATTTGTTGTCTCTTTGTTCATAATGGTTGAATTTTCAAGGAAGGAGGAAGTCTTATGATTCTTTTTGGAACAGGTGGGATAAGAGGTATAATGAGGGAAGGAGAATTCGATGAAAAAACGGTTGCCGTAGCATCAAAAGGTGTTGCTAATTACATGAAAATGAAAAACCTTAGAAGCGTACTCATCGCTTATGATACAAGAAACAATTCGGAAAAATTTGCTAAAATATCTTCCTGTGTATTTTCTGGAGAAGGTTTGGAAGCTTATCTGTTTCAAGAACCTGTACCAACACCTGTTCTTTCGTATGGTGTTAGGAAATTAGGGATGGATATTGGAGTAGTTATAACCGCAAGTCATAATCCTCCGGAATACAACGGTTACAAAGTTTACACCTCAAATGGTGTTCAAGCAATACCTGAGGTTACAGATGTACTTACTGAACTTGTGAAGAAAGCTTGGGAAGAACCTATATCTGCCGTGGAAAAGTATAATTATATCTCTGAAAACCTTCTCAACGAATATGTAGACGAATGTGCTAAATTAATAAATGGCAGCCTCGAAGGTCTTAAAGTAGTTTATTCACCCTTACATGGGACGGGTTCAAAGTTTGTACCAAAATTACTAAGAGCACTCGGTGTAGAAGTTGTTGAAGTTTTAGAACAGATGGACCACAATGGAAACTTCCCGACCGCAAAAACCCCGAATCCGGAAGATGACAGAGCACTTGAGCTGCTTAGAGAATATATGGAAAAATACAACATAGCTCTTGGGCTTGCAACTGATCCAGACGCAGATAGAGTTGGTGTAATTTACAAAGGTGTTAGGTTAACTGGTAATCAGGTAGGTGTACTCCTGAGCGATGCTTTAATTAGGGAATACAAAGCTTCTGGAAGAAATTCCGGAATGTTAATCAAAACCATTGTAAGCACAAACATGGTTGTTCCAATATGCATGGAGTATAATGTACAATTATTTGAAGTGCCAACTGGATTTAAATTTATAGGTGATTTAGCTGAAAAAAGAAAAGACCTTGATTTTATACTTGGTTTTGAAGAAAGTTGTGGTTACTTGACAGGTAATTTAGCAAGGGACAAGGATGCTGTATTGTCATGCGGGCTCATATCAAAGGTTGCAAAACAGCACGATTTACTCGAACAGTTAAATAAATTGTACGAAAAATACGGATATTATTTGGAGAAACTACTGAACTTTGAATTTGGAAGTGTGCGCAAATCATACGAGGTTTATGAAAAATTAAAGAAATTGAATTCAAAAGATGTGATAAACGTTATAGATTATTCTGAAGGTTACGGTGGAATTATACCAAATGAAACTTTGAGATTCGATTTCCAAAACGGCACGATTTTTGTTAGACCCTCCGGTACAGAACCAAAGATGAAAGCGTATGTAATGGTCAAAGCTGACACTTTAGAAAGAGTAAAAGAAGATGTCGAAAAACTTGCCAATAAAATGAAAGACATAGTCAGAAGTCTCGAAAATGAATAAAAAACAAAAATTTGCTGGGAACATAGATCCCGGCAATTTTTTAGTCTTTTAACGATTAAGAACAGAGATTAATTGGTTTACCAACTCTAATTCAAAATTAGACTACTTTGTCTTATTTTAATTTTAGTTCGTTAGTCTACCGAAAAAAGGTCAAATTCGTAAATTAACTATTTCTTGCTCAAGAATTGCAAGATCTTGAAAAATTATTCCAAGCTAATACTACCTTCGATGAATATCTTTGCGCTCCCACCAACGTAAGATTTGTAAACTCCATCCTTAAAGTGTATTTTTACAAATATATCTGAAATCCTTCCCATGGACTCTCCTTGTATTATCTTGTAAATTTTTTCAGCTTCTATAACACCATGTTTAAACAAATAATAAGCCAATGCTCCATTTGCTGTACCTGTGGCAGACTCTTCTTCGATTCCATACAAAGGTGCAAAATCTCTACAGTTTGCTAATGCTTTTTGTTCGTCGAGAGTAAAGATATGGAAGCTAACAAGTTTGTTTATTCTGCAAAAATCGGATATCAGTTCATAATCAGGGGTTAAAGAAAAAAGTACTTGTTTTGAAACAACTGGAACAATTAAATCCCAGAGACCTGTTGTAACAACCTTTGGCTTTAGGTTATAACTTTTATCTCCTATATCATTAACAGAAATTCCAAGCGATTGAGCTATGAATTCATAATCGCTTTCATCTAAATTATCCATACTTGGCTCTGTCTGTTCCATCATGACGTATGATTCGGTTACTTCAATCTCTAAGGTGCCTGCCCTTGAATGCATCTTGTAAGCCTTTCCAGGAACCAGATATCCCTTATCTCGAAGTACTGTAAATGTAGCTACAGTAGCATGTCCGCATAGGTCTATTTCTGACAGTGGCGTAAAAAACAACACTACAAATTCATCGTCTGACCTTTTTCTGACAAAAGCTGTCTCGGAAAATCTTAGTTCCTTAGCTATAGTCTGCATAACTTCTTTTGAAATAGAATGTTCCGAATCAATAATTACAACGCCAGCAGGGTTCCCATAAAACAACCTGTCAGTAAAAGCATCAACTATATAAATCTCCACAAAGCTCACCACCCGTAATACACATTTCAATTAAATTATTTAAAGTACCATATCAAAATTTTACCACATCAAGTTGTACTTAGGCAAAACTTAATATTTTTTAAAAAAACTATGGTAAAATAAAAAAAAAACAGAACTCAGGAGGCATGAGTATGAGAAGAGTTGCCTTTATATCAGACGTCCATGCAAATATAGAAGCTCTTGAATCGGTGTTAGATGACATACGTTCAAAGGAAGTAGATGAAATTTACTGTCTTGGTGACCTTGTTGGTTATGGACCAGACCCAAATAAAGTGATCGAAACGATAAAAAATAATAGAATAAAGACTGTCATGGGGAATTATGATGATGCTGTTGGATATGAAAAAGACAACTGTGGTTGTTCTTACAATCCTGGTAGAGAGACAGAAGTTGGTGACGAGTCCCTGTCTTGGACAATAAAAAATACAACAGCTGAGAATAAGGAGTTCCTCAGATCTCTTCCAAAAAGACTGTCCATCGAAATAGAAGGGGTAAAGATTCTTCTAGTTCATGGAAGTCCTTTGAACTACTTACTTGAATACGTCAAACCAACGACGTCTGCTGAAAGACTGAGGATTCTTGTAAAGGATATTCAAGAAGATATAATTGTTAATGGACATACTCATTTAATGATGGCAAAACACATTCTTGGTAAGACGATCCTTAATCCTGGTAGTGTTGGGAGGACGAAAGACGGAGTTCCGGGAGCCACCTACTTAATTCTGACTATCGATTCAGTTGTATTTTCTTATCAATTTGTACACGTGAAATATAATGTGAAATCTGTAATTGAAAAAATAATTTCTGTAGGACTTCCTGTAGAACTTGCAACTGTTCTTGCACTTGGTGAAACTTTTGAGATGGGAAATCCAAAAAAAGAGCTTAAGGAAGCTTCAGAGAGATTTAAAGATATAAAATTTAGTATTTAAGGAAAGTTTTTATAATTTCTTCAGAAGTAGTAATCGTCGCAAAACCATGGGCAAGATTTTTTAGAGAAGAATAATGGTACCATTCATCTTTGTCCCAGAGACAATCTTCGATCATCACAATATTGTAGCCACGAACAAAACCACTTCTTGCTGTTGTTTCACAACATAGATGGGTCATTACACCAGTTATCAACAACTGATCTATGGATAATGAAGATAAAATGTTTTCAAGGTCAGTATTATAGAAAGCGTCATAAGTATTTTTCTTCAAAATGTAATCCACGCTGCTTTGGTTAATCATCAATTCTGTCCAGATTTTATCCACAGTATTATTCCACCATTTAAACATTTGTGAATTACCACCCTCATGAATGGTGGCTATAATAGGAATCTTAACTTTTCTCAAAGCATTAACTAACCTTTCTATGTTCAAAAGTACTCGCTCGCTACCACTTATATAAGCTGGGGAGTGTTTTTGGAAAAAATAACTTTGTACATCTACAATTAAAAGTGCAGGATTTGAAATCGAAAGTGGGTGTCTTTCTCGCTCCTTATAAAACATAACATACCTTCCTTTTTTATTTTCGCACAAAAAGTTCTATCTTTAGATTTCCCTCGCTTGTATCGAAATCTATTTTGCTTAAATACGGGGCAATTGAATAAATGCCTTGTAAATTTCCTATTTGTTCACCAAGAGCACCGTAGTACTTTAACTCCGGATGGTCTTTGATTTTTCTTATCAAAGAAAGATCCCTAAGTATATCCTCATTTACCGACATGTTAGCCTCTATGAGTATATGAAAATCCTTCTCAAGTGATACTATCTCCGAGGAAATAATATGTGCATTCTTTCTAAGTAAATAGTAAACTATTTCGTTTAGCGTTATCACTATTAATTTTTCAATTTCCATATCTGTTACCTAGTCATCTAAACTGTACAAAATTGTACATGTTTAGATGGCTGGGGTATTTCTTACCGCCTTTCAAGCTGTCCCTCCCCCAGCTGGCGGTATTTGGGACAACCATACCTTAGAATAAAACTTTAGCATTAATAAATCTTTCGTGTTTTTCTAATGACTATTTCGGATCTGACTTTGTAGCGTCAATCTTGCAAATTAGCATATTCTTTTAACTTTCAATGATTTTTAAGATATTCTTCCTGCCTTTTTTGCGGAAATGCATATAGAATAATTTGTGTTTTTTTCAAGAATTTCCAACAACTTATGTGTATCTTCCTTTTTCCTTCTGGAGTTATCAACCCTTTTTCTGAAACTATTAGTTCAGTTTTGTCAATGGTGTATGTTTGTTCAATTTTATGCACTCAAAAACGTAGATAATCACTCAATAAAAATTATACAATTTTGCATTGTTACTTTCAACTGTTACGATGTTCTTGAATCATTACTTTTTTAGTCTTTCTTTAAACCCCTCGCTTAGTTTTTTAGAAGCATCAATTATAGGTTGAAGAAATATTGCAATAAATCCACCAGAAAAACCATTGTTGTAAAGGTTCATCCCTAAATGCAGAAAACTGAGATTAGTAACAAGAGCGCTGTGTAAAAATCCTGCGAGCATTCCCCAAAAAACTCCAAATTCACCAGCTATAGGAGCCAATGTAGTACCAAACAACACAGCTAAAACCATCGAAGCACTGTTTATCGGTTGAGCATTTGTTATTGCACCTATTAAAACACCCGCAAAGACCGGTAAAATATTTTTTGGATGCTTACCAAGTGCACCAAAACCAGCCAATGTCATTATCCCACCTATTGTTGGTCCATTCAAAGGTGCGCCAATTGAGAGTACATAGACTGTTCCAAGAACACCTAAGATTCCAATGTTTATAAAACTAAGTGCCTCGTTTTCAAGAAGTACAAAATCCGTTAGTAGCTTTCCTGAGTAGTTTAGTAACCTTGTGTAACCTTTCATTTTCCAACTATTCAATTTCAAACCGTACAACATTGTACCAATGAAAATTGTAAATATAAAGATAGATAATAACAATTGGCTTTCCTCATACCAAAAATAACGTGGTTCTGGTTGCAGATTATAGGCTTTCAATATTGCACCAAGAAACATTCCAAGAAATCCTGCCGTAAAACCCACATTGTACAAGTTGTATCCCCTGTGAAGTGTTAAAGAAAAACTTGCTAAAGGAGGTAACAGAAAACCTATAAGTAGAACAAACAGTAGCCCTGTCATGTTAAAACCATTGTTTAAAATCAAATGTGTACTTATTGGTGCAAGTGCTGTTCCAAAAAAAGCTACATACAAGTAAGTTCTCATATTTTCTTTGACAAGCCATGTATACAGGAAGACACCTGCTACAATAGGCCAAACGTTGAATATGTTTTTTCCAAATAAAGCAAATCCTCCTATTGTCATAATAGATGCAATAGAAACACCTGATGGATTTATTGATAAAATCCTCAATATGAAGGTAAAAAACAGCATCAAAAGCCCACTATTGAAGAAAGCCCCACCCACACCTGCTATCTCCATATAATCGGTTATTAAATAATCTGGAGATACAATTATTATTTTCATTTGCTCAAACAAATTAACATTTCCTGTTATAAGCCCAAATACAATAAACGTAAGCGAGATCGAATATAAAAATCTGAAAATCAACATACACAACTCTCCCAAATTTAATTTTTATTACTTGAAAATCTCAATCCTATTATATCTACCCCCTTTAAAAAAACAAAATTCGATTTTGTATAAAAATCCGCATCAAGTTTTCTGTTAGAAATTGTATTCCAACTATATACTCAGTTCTGTGAAATCTTATGTTCTTATACTTAGTCTTGCCAGAGAAGTTTTTTGCATGTATAAAAACTTACAAAAAGTAATGTAAAAAAGAGAATGGATAAGTTTTCCCATTAAAATGAGATAGGGAAAGCATTTCAGCAAACACTTGTAATTTGGTCTTAGTATCAGGTTCTTGATAAAATGAATTAAATTCTCATCGGTAACGTTACCAATCACGAATGAAATTGAAAGGAGGCAAAACTATGAGAAATTTGATAAGGTTAGTGAATTTTATGTTGTTATTTTGCTTTATATGGGCAACTTTATCATGCACACAACTCAAGCAAGAAGAAGTTTATAAAAGAGCAGAAGAAAGCTTTCCTGATTCGGTAAATATTGATTTTAGCAAAGATTTAAATGTGACAACCCACTCAACTACACTGCCAGAGTATGATGTTTCGGCTGTTTTTTCCTTTACATTCCCAAAACCAATTCAAGCTTCTTCTTTAGCAAGTAATGTCACTTTGATAAGAGAAGATGATAATAGCCCAGAAGAGGTAAGTATATACCTTTCAACTGATAGGAAGAAAGTGTATGTGAAACCAGTTTTTAGATTTGCACGAGGAAATGGTGAAGTTCTTATGAAAGGATTGAAACCGGGATTGAATTACAGGATTGTTTTTTCTCCATCTCTAAAGTTTGAAGACAACAGTATTTCAGGTATGGAAAAAATATTTAGATTTAAAAGTAAAAGTTTAGATTACGGAATTTATTGGTTTTCTTATGATGGGAGAGTAGAAAAGTTTGTTTCAAGAAGAACTAATCCTTATTTTGATCCGTCTAAGCCGTCGGTTATATACATACATGGTTGGCAGAAAGATACTACAATAAAAGATTATTTCAGAGAAAACCCCTATTTTCTAATTACCAAAACTATTAAAAACGTAAACACTTCCCAATTTTGGGTAAGTAAAAATTACAACGTCGGTGTCTTTTATTGGAATCAATTTGCTGATGAAAGCGAAGTTAAAGACGCAGAAGCAAAGATTTGGAGTTACTCGGGTTTCAAAAGAATGCGTTATCGTTTAAAGGATGGAAGCTATCTTAGCTTTAACGAATCAAAATCGATTGGTGACTTAGCTTTTGAATGTTTTGTTGAGAACTTTAAAAATTATTCGGGCAGTGAAATAAGGCTTATTGGGCATTCACTGGGCAACCAACTTGCGACAGTTTTGGCTTGGAAAATCCACAAAGGCATAGAGTCTGGCATTCTGCCGCCTAATGTTATGCCAAAAAGATTAGTGTTACTCGATCCATTTTGGAGCAAAGGTGAAAAGAACTATATTGGTAACCGATGGACTGGTGAAGTTTCACGGCAGTACGTACGTGAGTTAATCACTTTAAGGGCAATAGCTGTAGAGATGTATAAAGGTAGTATGATTGGTGGTTTGTTAGTTGGTGATGAGAATGAAGAAATGAAAGGTATGGTTGCGTTTTATCGTTTGTGGGCAGATTTTATACCGACAAATGATCAAGCAGAACAACACACTTACGCCGTTGCATGGTACTTTTGGTCTATGGAAAGTATGGTAAATGGTGATAACTACAAATTTGGTGCCGCGGTTGACAATGATACTGTTAAGAAAATGATGAATTGGAATTGGACGAAAAATAAACCAATCGAGGAAAGTTTTAGAAAGATGTGGTATACAGAAGGTCAGGGAAATAAAACTCCTACACCGTTAGATGATTATTTTAAACAAAAAAGCGGTGTTAGTACTTGGGAAAACGAGAATATGAGCGAAAAATAATTTCGACAAACACTTTACAAAAGTAAAACTCCGAGCTATCAATGCTATCAATTTGCTCGGAGCTTTCGATTTATCAAAACTTTCTCGCATTTACATTGAAGAGCCTAAGAGTGCGTTTTTATTTTGTGTTTTACCATCTTGCTTGACAAAATTAACACCGAGGTAAACAATCCATGTATCTATATAATCTAAGAAAAATTCAAATACTGTTGTTGTGAAAAATATCTGAAGATACGTCTTCAGATCTACTAAACCAAAAAAAGCTATCGTGACAAAAATCAAATTATCCACAATTTGTCCAAGCTTAGTTGCCAAATTGTTTCTCATCCAAAGTTTTGTTTTTTTCTTTAGCACGTCATGAATCCAAACGGCTAAGTATCCTGAAAGAATGAAAGCAGTCCAACTTGCAATTGCGATTCTTGGAGTTATGGAAAAAACTTGCGAAAGGTAACGTTGAGAAAAGTCATTTTGTGAAGGGATATAACTTGTGTAAACCAAGCCGAGCATGATAAACAAAAATTGTGCAAAGAAACCTATCCATACGGCCTTTCTTCCTTCAGATTGACCATACACTTCTGTCAGAATAGAATATATTACAAATGCCATCCCCATACTCATATTTGCCGCAGTAACTTCCATTCCAAATAAATTAAATAATTTAGCTACTCCAAGATTTGAGGCAATTATAAGAGTCGACAAAACAACGTATGCTCCCTCTTTCTTCATGAAACGCAGTGCAAGTAACACAGCAATACCGGACAAAAGATATTCCAATGCAAGAACAAACACGTTGAACATATATCCACCTCCTAAATGATTTTTCGATAGTAAAATTTTATTAGTTTTATATAAGATCTTTGATATCGTTTAGACTTTCGTAGATTTTAATAAAGCTGCTTACCCTTGTCATTTCAAGAACTCTTCTTACATTTGCGTTAGGCGCCAGTATACTTAACTCTCCTCCTAACAATGAAATACGTCTGTGCAGGTTTATTAGTATCCCTATTGTGTGACTGTTTATACTTTTGAACTTGGACATATCTAATAATATCTTGTTATAACCAGTTTTCAAGAATTCATTTGCTATCCATTCTTTTAGCTCTACAGAGTTTCCTTCGTTAAGTTCATCTTTTAGCTTTATTATAACGAATTCTCCATGATATGTGTATTCGTACATTTTACTACCTCCTCAAATAAAATCATCCGCTTTTTACCAAATAAATTGCAAGACTCGAGGTTAGCAAAGTAAGCATGGAAGCCACAAATGTTTCACGCATAAATTTCTTGTTATCCATTTGTATACCGTAGAATCTCAATATTCGAGCCCACATTATACCTGCAAGTGCACCAATTAGAGTTATATTTCCACCTATATTTGAACCAAGAACGAGTCCCATAGCGTAGTTTAAAGGTTTTCCCCACAAAGCTTGGGCAAAAAAAATTGTCATCGGTTGGTTTATCATGACATTTGCTGAAAAAGCAGTTACATAAGATGTAAAAAGAGTACCGAGAAGCTCTTTTTCAAATTCGAAAAATCTGCCAACGAATTTGGTTACACCAAAGAGCGTAAATATATGAACAAAGACAAAAAACGTTACAACCATTGGCAACATTTTCCAAGGTACTCTTTTTATAGTGTCGATAAAAAAAGTTGCGTTGAAATCATACTTTCCCACTTCAATTACAAATTCATCTCTATTGGACATAACATCGGAAAAGGCAGAGTTAATCAAGATATAGATTGTTGAGAATAACAAGATAGATTTCCAAAGTTCAAAATTTATCAAGTCACCGACTGCTCTGGGTATGAAAACTATGA
>JBCNVJ010000084.1:0-3625 GCA_039630255.1 Fervidobacterium sp.
CTTCCTCTGAATGAGTTATCATTAAAAGCATCTTTTGCTCCTATAAATGTCCTTGTAAAAACAACAAATGCTGATTTACTCGATAATGCAAAGAAGTATACACTTTATACAGAAGCTGGTTTTACAGTTGAGATGTTCAGCTTAACAGCAAAAGCTGAATGGAACGACTTAACACAACTAAATGCTTATAATTACATTCATGCAAAAGCTACTAAAAGTTGATGTTTTGACACTCACAGGTAACTTTAGAATGACAACTACAAAGAATGGATACAACGTTTCTGCTTCTTACCCACTTGCAAGTAATGTAAAACTTACAGGCTTTTTCGGAACATTAACAGGAGATGACTCCGCTGGTTGGACCTTCTTGACGGAACCAACATGGAATGCTAAACTCATTTACTCAGTAAAATTCTAATTTAGTTAGAATTAAAAAACACACTCCCTCAAAATTTGAGGGAGTGTGTTTTTTTGATTGTGTATATTTAAATTGACAAAAGACTGATATTTCGCCAAGCTTTTTTGTTTTTATCTTTTTATACTATAAAACGCCCCTAAGCCTTTGTAAATTGCTGAATCGCCAAGTTCTTCCTCGATTCTAAGAAGCTGGTTGTATTTTGCAATTCTTTCACTTCTTGAGAGCGATCCAGTTTTAATCATACCTGCGTTTGTTGCTACTGCAAGGTCAGCTATGAATGTGTCTTCTGTTTCTCCACTTCTATGGCTAATAACGTTTGTCATACCAGCAGTTTTTGCCATTTCTATTGCATCAAGTGTTTCAGTCACTGAACCAATTTGGTTCAATTTTATAAGTATCGAATTTGTTGCAAACATTTCTATACCTTTGGATAATCTCTTAACGTTTGTTACATACAAATCATCACCAACGATTTGTACTTTTCCACCAACTTTTTGTGTGAATTTCACATAACTATCCCAATCTTCTTGTTCAAATGGATCTTCTATGGAAATGATTACGGGCCAATATTTGTCTATCAGCATCGAGTAGTACTCTATCAATTCTTCACCCGTTTTTTCTACTCCGTCGATTAAGTATTTGCCTGTTTCTTCGTTGTAAAATTCACTTGCTGCACAATCTAAGGCTATGTAAATATCTTTTCCTGGTTCGTATCCTGCCTTTTTGATTGCTTCAATAAGCACTTGTATCGCTTCTTCATTTGACTTCAAATTCGGTGCAAATCCTCCTTCATCACCAACTGCCGTAACATGCCCAGCATCTTTGAGTATCTTTTTGAGTGTATGGAAGACTTCAGCACCATATCTCAATGCTTCTTTGAAAGACGGAGCCCCAGCTGGCACAAGCATGAATTCTTGAATATCTAAGCTGTTATCTGCGTGTGCGCCACCGTTAATGACATTCATAAACGGAACAGGAAGAACTTTTGCATTTGATCCACCAAGATATTTGTAAAGCGGTAATCCAGCACTTTCAGCAGCCGCCCTTGCAACAGCCATGGAAACACCAAGAATGGCATTTGCACCAAGTTTTGATTTGTTTTCTGTACCATCCAACTCGAGTAATACCTTGTCAAGATATACTTGATCAAATGCATTTAAACCAACAACCCTTGGCGCTATGATTTCGTTCACGTGCTCCACTGCTTTTGTTACACCTTTTCCTTGATACCTCTTCTTATCTCCATCTCTTAGTTCGAGCGCCTCAAATTTTCCAGTTGATGCACCACTTGGAACAATAGCTCTGCCAAAACTACCATCTTCAAGTAAAACTTCAACCTCAACCGTTGGGTTTCCGCGTGAATCAAGCACTTCTCTTGCCTTTACATCGATAATCTCTACGTACATACTTGCCACCTCCATCTTTCCAACTTTTTTGAAAACTAAGGTTCTAAGATCAGGAGCATTTCTTAACAATTATACCATGACTGTTGTATTGTGCAAACTTTCACTTAGTAGATTACATAACTTTTACTTCGTAAGGCTTTAATGAAACACCTTCGAAATTTTCTCGATGTCCAGATATGTTTACATAAACCCTTATACCGTGTAAGCCATCAGTGACCGTGTAAGCGATTGTGAAGGTATTATGTGTAACATTCTCGATCCAGGCGTTTTCAAGCCATGAATTTTCTTTTCTAAAGTTTGTCCAATTTATTACTTCTTTCAAAAGACTTGCTTCTCTATTTATTTGTTCTTCAACAGAAACCCCTGTAAATGCTCTGTTGAATCTTACCGCCTTCCAAAATGTTTGTCCTTCACCAGACAATGAAGCATACCAAGGGAATGGTTCGATTACATCTTCTGTAAAGGTTGAATCGTACATGCCTTTCATTCCAAGTTCATCACCATAATAGATGAATGGAACGCCAGGAGTTGTCATCAACAAACCGAAGAATACCTTTCTTTGCTCTTCTTGTGGTAGCAATTGAGCTAACCTGTGCATGTCGTGGTTGCCTGTAAAATTACTTGGCTTGTATGGTTTCTTTGTAAGGGTTCTCTGGAAACAATCGACAATTTTGTACACAGCACCATGTTGCATCGATTCCCTTATTGCTTCTGTAAAGTAAAAATTAAACGAACAGCCTATAGTTTTAGCATATCTATCGACTATTTCTGGATCGTCCCACACTTCTGTAACGGCAAATACATCTGTTCCTTTAACAGAACGTGCTTTATCCATCACAAGTTGCCAATAATTTACATTCTTGTCGTGATTGTATCTAAATTTCCCTTCTTCTATATCATAGTCATATATATGCTTTGCCGCATCGAATCTAAAACCATCAACACCTTGTTTAAGCCAGAATTCAACAATTTCCAAAGATTTTTCTACAACTTCTGGGTTTTCATAGTTCAGATCTGGTGAAGAACCACCGAAAACACCATAATACCATTTTCCATTTCTGTTGTGCCAAAGTAATTCTTCATCCCAGTGTCTTTTTTCTGCTGTATTGAAATGAGGTTGTGCCCAGAGAAAATAATCCACGTAAGGTTTTTCGTCATTCATAGCTGCTTTGAACCAAGGATGTCTGTCTGAAACATGGTTAAGTGGTAAGTCTATTATTAGTTTTATTTTGTTTGCATGAAGTGTATCAACCATGTATCTGAAATCTTCCAGTGATCCAAACGAACTGTTGGTATCAAAATAATCTATGATATCGTACCCATGATAACTTGGAGATTTGAAATGTGGAGTTAACCATATAAGATCAACTCCTAACATTTTAAAGTAATCTACCTTCTGTGCAATACCTCTAAAATCACCTATTCCATCATCGTTTGAATCTGCAAACGAACGTATGAATATTTCATAACCTATCATGAAAAATCCCCCTCTCTATTTTTGTTTGAATTCAAAGACATATTCACGGTTAAATTTTACTTCGAGTCCTTAACAAAAGAATTTTGAATTTCTTTAACTATTTTTTTGTAGTGGTTGCCTCTTTCTTCGAAGTTTCTGTAGGCGTCGTAACTTGCACCAGCTGGTCCCAAAAGTACAAAATCCCCTTCTCTTGCCATCTGAGATATTTCCATTACTGCCTGTTCAAGATCAGAATACCTTTTGTAATTCACATTCCTTTCTTTTAAGTAAGGTTCGATAGGATCAGCTATGGGACCGATTATTGCTACGTGTTTACATTTTTCT
>JBCNVJ010000085.1:0-5898 GCA_039630255.1 Fervidobacterium sp.
GCAAGGGCTGCTAATGCTGAACTAATTGCAAAGGTGAAACCTATAACATTATCTACGTTAATACCCATCAAAGACGTTGTCGGTATATCGGCAGATATTGCACGCATTGCCATGCCTATTTTTGTTTTGTAAACTATCAAAAATAAAACCAACAAAGCTACTGCTGTAATACCAAGGATTATGAATATGATTTTTGGTAGGTATACACCACCAACAATAAACGATTCAAAAGCTATAGTCTTATTTTCAAGAGCTTCCAAAAATGCTTTGTAATTTGGTCCAAAAAACACAACTGCAAAGCTTTCGATGAAAAACGAAACACCTATTGCCGTAATCAAGGCAGAAATTCTTGGAGCATTTCTCAAAGGTTTGTATGCAAGTCTATCAATCAACACCCCTAAGAGAGCTGTTGTTAAAAGAGAAAAAAATACTGCAAAAAGGAAATTAAATCTTATTAACGTAGCACCGTAGAAAGCAAAATATATCCCCATGACCATAACATCACCAAAGGCAAAGTTTATAAGTCTTAAAATACCATAAACCATTGTGTATCCTACAGCTATAAGCGCATACAAACCGCCTACCATAAGACCATTTAGTAAATTCTGGATCAAAATCACCGGATTAAGGCTCAATATTTATCCCTCCTTGAAAGCATTTGAAATTCCGGACTCCAGAACTACAGAGTCCGGAATTCAAATCCTATTTTAAGTCCTTAGGTTCTATCTTCGTTACATAAGTAAATTTTGCGTTCTTTACTTGAACGATTATTACATCTTTAATTGCATTGCCATTTTCATCAATATCTATCGTTCCACTGACACCTTGAAAGCCTTTTGTCGCCCTAATTGCAGTGTTTATTTTAACAGGATCCTTTGAATTTGCACGTTCAATTGCATTAATTATAAGCATATATGCATCGTAACCAAGAGCAGCGTTCATCGCGGGCAACGTGTTGTATTTCTTTTTGAATGATTCAACAAAATCTTTTGCTAGTTTTGTGTTTGCTGCTTCAGGAACGTAATGTGTCGTAAAATACAATCCCTCAACAGCCTGACCACCTATCTTTATTAACTCAGGCGCATCTGCACCATCACCAGCGATGAAATATCCTTTGTAACCCATAGATCTTGCTTGTTGGGCTGCGAGTGCTATTTCGTTGTAGTAGCCGGTGAACATTATTACATCGCTACCGAACGATAACGCTTGTGATATCTGCGCGCTGAACTCTTGGTCACCTGATTTGTATTGTACTTTCAGGATTTTACCATTGTACTTTTTCTCGAATCTTTCTGCAAAGTAATTTGTTAATCCTACGCTGTAATCTTGTTCAATGTCAAGGAATATTGTTACTTTCTTTGCTTTAAGATTTTTTGCTGCAAATTCAGCAAGTGCTGTACCCTGAAGTGGATCGATAAAACAGACTCTTGAAACGAATTTCTTTCCCTGAGTTACAAGCGGATTTGTTGAAGTTACTGCCACCTGAGGAACTTTTTTTGCTTCGGCGATTTCAGCAGCTGCTATAGAATTGCTACTTGCAATTTCCCCAATTACTGCAACAACTTTTTCTTTGTCAATCAATCTTGCCATTGCGTTGGCTGCTTCAGTTTTTTCACTTCTTGTATCTGCATAAACAAGTGTTATCTTTTCACCTAAAACTGTACTTTTTTGACTGAAGGCAAGCTCAATACCCTTTTTTGTCCATTCTCCAAAAGCAGAGATACCGCCAGTAAGTGGTAAAAGTACACCAATCTTAATCTCAGCGAAGATACTGAGGGTAAGTAGAAGAAAAATAACTGCTGTAAACTTCTTCACAACACGCCACCTCCCAATGTTTTTTTTATGAGTATAAAAGTGAGTGGCTTTCGCCACTCACTTTTTAATATTCTATTTCAACTGATTTGCAGAAATTTTCGCTGCAAAGGAAAATTGTTGATTTTTAACAGTCAATATTACGACATCTTTTGTTGCGTTACCATTTTGATCTATAGTAATTGTTCCAGTTGCTCCCTCAAAGTTTTTGATTGATCTGATTGCAGTTGCAATTAATTCAGGTTTCTTAGTATTTGCGCGTTCGATTGCTTCAACAACAAGCATATAAGCATCGTAGCCAAGCGCTGAAAGTGTTGAAGGTTTCACACCGTATTTTTTCGTAAATGCTTCGACAAACTTCTTTGATCTGCTGGTAACTGGTGCATCTGGATGGAAGTGATCTGAGAAATACATACCTTCAACTGCCTGTCCACCAATTTTTATAAGCTCAGGAGCATCTGCACCATCACCTGCAAGAATGTGTCCTTTGTAACCAAGGGATCTTGCTTGCTGGGCAACAAGTGCAATTTCGTTATAGTATCCAGTTACAACTATAGCTTCACTACCGAATGATAATGCTTGAGAAAGTTGTGCACTGAACTCCTGATCACCTGATTTGTACTGTACTTGTAACACTTGTCCGCCGAGCTTTTTGAACCTATCCATAAAGTAATTTGAAAGTCCTACACTATAATCTTGTTCAACGTCTGTGAAAACTGTCGCTTTTTTGACTTTCAATGTTTTAAATGCAAATTCAGCAAGTGCTGTACCCTGCAATGGGTCGATGAAACATACTCTTGAAACAAACTTCTTTCCTTGTGTTACAAGTGGATTGGTTGATGAAGGACTTACCATAGGCACTTTTTTCTTTTCAGCTATTTCCCCAGCAGCTATAGAGTTACCGCTGATTACTTCGCCAACAACAGCTATAACACCCTCTTTGTCGATAAGTCTTGCTATACCGTTTGCTGCTTCTGTTTTTTCACTTCTTGTGTCCATATAAACTACTTCAATCTTTTCTCCAAGAACTGTGCCTCTCTCTTCCAAAGCTAGTTCAATACCTTTTTTTACCAAATCACCAAACGCAGAAACTCCTCCTGTGAGTGGCAAGAGTGCACCTATCTTGATAGCTGCAAATAGACTAAAACTAAGTAATAAAAACAATCCCAAAAAGCCTTTTCTCATACAACTTCCCCCCTGCAGATAAAATATAGATAGTTTTTTTAAAATTAACATATGCAAAAATTTGTTATGTATTTTAACATATAAACATAGAAAAAGTCAATAAAAAACAAAGAAAAAAGAAGAAATAATTTAAAATAAAGTCCTGCAAGCAATTTCCACAACTTAATGCATGTTTTCAAATTGTTAGCATAGCTAACATAAATTTAACCGTTTTGTCTCAGTAGTTAAAACCTTAGAGTGTATAATAATATTAAATTGGAATGTTAAGTTCATTTGTCTAAATTATCATAAAAAGGAGGAGGTCATTCATGGAAGTCATTGAAAAATTTCCGGAGTTGGAGAAATTTAGAGAGTATTTAATCTCGAAAAAGATATCACCAGCAACTATGTCAAACTACATTGAAACTTTAAAAGCGTTTTTCAAATTTACTAACGGTGAGGTTACACAAGAGAGTGTCGAAAAATGGATAGAATATGTAAAAAGCAACTATAAAATTACTGCATGGAGACAGTATTTTGTACCTTTGAGAGCTGTATTACAGAGATTTTATCCAAGCATATATGCCCACTTGATCGAGGAATTAAAAGTTCCTTATAAAAAAACTGAACAGGAAATTGTCACTTACCTTGATTTTTGGAAAGTTTTTAGAGAGGCAGAAAAGATTGCACAAAGAGGTAATGATAAGTACGTCATATTGGTAGGACTTGCTGCACTCTCTGGCCTTAAGTCCGGAGATATTGTCCTGCTAAAGGGAACTAACATAAAGAATGGAAAGATCTTCCTTGAAAATTATCCTCTGCCTTTCGAAATCCCTCAGATGTTGAAAAAATATCTTGAAAAGTACGAAGGAAAGGATGAATATATTATTTCAACAGAAGATGGAAGTCCAGTGAAACCATCCTATCTTGCCATAATGTTGAGAACACTTCAAAGAAAAGTAGATATAAGCCTTAAAAAGCCACTTTCTGTCGAAATGCTGAGAAATATTGGTATCTCGAGGTATCTTTTGTCTCAACCATCCATCCCCTTGGTGATGAACAGATTTAGTTACAGTTCAATAAAGTCAATCGAAGATATTGCTAGGTATCTTGAAGAAAGTGGTGATATCAGAGCTATATTCTCTGTTAAAGTTGTTAGTTCGCTCAAAGAAATTGTAGAGTTTTTTGAAAAATTGGCATTACCAATGAGAGTGTTGGAAGATTTTATCGTTGTCAGTAGAACTATATATGTAGAGAAAAAATCACCACTTTCAAAAGTTGATGTTGTGTTTGTGGTAAGACAATTGAATGATTGGTACGCTTATTTGAGAACGCTCGATCTTTCTCCAAAGTGGGCAAAGGAAAGAGAAGATATGTTTTTGGTGAGCATTGATTCAATAAAAATAGGTTTTGTAGAGTACGATTATTGAAAAGTTTAAAAGCATGGTATAATTAATTTAGCTGTGTGCAATGGGTGTTTACTACTTCTGCTTTCATAGGAGGAATTAATATGAATGTTCTCCTAGGGGTATCCTCTGGAATAGCAATATATAAAGCCGTTGATTTGGCAAGCAAAATCAGAAAGCAAGGTTGGAATTTGCAAATTATAATGACTGAAAATGCCACAAAATTGATTAATCCCATTGTCTTTTCTTCTGTTGGGAATTGCAAAGTTTACACAGATACTTATGAAATTGAATCAGGATGGATTATTCATACGGAACTCTCTAAGTGGGCAGATGTGTTCATCGTTGCCCCAGCGACTGCTAACACGATTGCAAAATTATCTAATGGAATAGCTGATAATCTTTTAACAACAACTGCCTTAGCATTTGATAAAAAGCTAAAGATATTGGTTCCTACTATGAACACAAGAATGTACGAAAATGAGATAACTCAGGAGAATATTGGAAAACTTTCGAAATTTGGATGGTATGTGTTAAGTCCCGAAAGTGGACATTTAGCATGTGGTGAGGTGGGCAAAGGCCGTTATCCGGAAAATGAAAAAATAATAGAGTTCATTAAAATTTTGAAGGAAGAGAAATTGTTGAAGGACAAGTGTGTTCTTGTGACAGCCGGACCTACTGTTGAATCTATTGATCCTGTAAGGTACATATCGAATCACTCAAGTGGGAAGATGGGATATGCCATCGCAACCGTTGCTAAACGCCTTGGCGCAAAAGTTGTGCTAATAACCGGACCTACTTGTTTAGATTATCCATTTTTTGTCGATGAGATAATACCTGTTAAATCTGCAGAGCAAATGTACAAGGCTGTTTTGGACAAAAAGGACGATTGTGATATACTAATAATGTGTGCCGCTGTTGCAGACTATAAACCAAAGCAGATAGCTGAACAAAAGATTAAAAAAGGTTCTGACAAACTTGTTTTGGAACTTGAAAAAACTCCAGACATACTTGAAAGTGTTGGTTTTTCAAGAAGGAAGGACCAAATCATTGTAGGTTTTGCCGCGGAAACGGAAAATATCGTCGAAAATGCTTACGACAAGCTGTCACGAAAAAACGCAGATGTTATCGTTGCAAACGATGCAAAGAGCGCTATGGGAAGTGATAAGAATCATGTCTTTTTAGTTTTCAGAAATAAAGCCATGGTGGAATTGGAGGGAACAAAAGAAGAAATTGCAAAGGAGTTGCTGATGGAATTATGCAAAAACTTCTAAAAGTATTGGTTTTTGTATTTTTGATCCTTAGTACTATTTTTTTCACACTTAATATCGAGAAAGTTTTCATAGGTGTTAAATATTCTTTCAGGAGTTTTCAATCGAATGGCAATGTGGTTTTTTTAGATCCATTCAACAAAAAAATGGTGATATACGATCTTGTAGAAAAGTCAGTAGTTTATTCCCATGATCATGTTGGTGATTTTGTTATAAATGTCTATCAATGCGAAGACTCTTACTTT
>JBCNVJ010000086.1:0-21739 GCA_039630255.1 Fervidobacterium sp.
TTCTGTAGTAAATGGCATTATTGGTGCGAGAATTTTAACAAGTGCTTCAAGTATATAATACAAAACAGTTTGCGCAGATCTTCTGTAAATCGAGTCTTTTGCTTCAACATAAAGTCTGTCTTTTAGTATATCCAGGTAGATCGCACTCAACTCTGTCGTGCAGTATTTAACAGTTGCATTGTATACTTTGGAATACTCAAACTCTTCAAAGAATTTGGTTACCTGATCAATATATTTTTGTAATCTACCAATGGCCCATTTATCAAGCGGTAAGAGTTTTTCATACGGCACAATATCATCTTGTGAAAAATCATACAGATTACTTAAAAGATATCTTAGAGTGTTTCTTAATTTCTTGTAAACCTCTACTTGCTGTTCTATTATACTTTTCCCAACTCTTATGTTATCGAAGAAATCTGTACTTGCAACCCAAAGCCTCAGTATGTCTGCACCGTACTTACCCACAATATCCATTGGATCGATGACATTTCCAAGTGATTTACTCATTTTTCTACCTTGCTCATCCTTTATGAAACCGTGAGTAACAACAGATTCAAAAGGAGCACAACCACTTTTTGCAGTGGCAAGAAAAATAGAACTTTGGAACCAACCTCTGTGCTGATCGTCACCTTCTAAATACAGATCAACTGGGTATTTTTCTCCTTTTGAGCGTACAGCGGCCTCCCACGAACAACCAGAATCTATCCAGACATCCAAAGTGTCGTATGTTTTTTCGAATTCTTTACCCTCACACTTTGAACATGCAAAATTTTGTGGGATAAGCTCTTTTACATCCAATTCAAACCACGCATCCGTTCCTTTTTCCTTAACTATGTTTGCAAAATACTCTACAACCTTTGGATCAAGAATGACTTCTCCACAAGATTTGCACATCACAGCTGGGATTGGAACCCCCCAAACTCTTTGTCTTGATATTGTCCAGTCTGGTCTTTCTTGCACCATAGCAGTTATTCTATTTTCTCCCCACGCTGGATACCATTTAACATTTTTGATCTGCTCAAGTACCTTCCCTCTGAGATTATTTTTATCAACAGAAATAAACCATTGTGGTGTTGCCCTAAACATCACAGGACCTTTACAACGCCAGCAATGTGGATAACTATGGCTTATTTTCCCAACCTTTATAAGTGCATTTGCATTTCTTAAATCCTCTACAATGATTTTGTTGGCATCCCAGATTTTTATTCCTTCGTATTTTCCAGACTCTTTAGTAAACCTCCCTTCATCGTCTACCGGTGACAAAACTGGTAAATTGTATTTTAAACCAGTTTGATAGTCTTCCTCACCATGTCCCGGTGCTGTGTGAACACACCCTGTACCATCTTCTAAAGTAACGTATTCAGCAAGAACAACAACAGAATTTCTATCGTAAAGCGGATGCTTCGTCAACTTACCTTCTATTTCTTTTCCTTGGAATTTTTTAACTAATTCGAAAGCTATATTTGTTTCTGCAGCAAATCTCTGCAATAATCCTTCAGCTACGATCCAGTACTCGTTGTCTACTTTTATTTTAACGTATGTATATTCCGGGTGAAGTGCAATAGCAACATTTGCTGGGATTGTCCAAGGTGTTGTTGTCCATATAACTATATATGTATCTGGATCTTCTATCATTTGGAATTTAACATATATAGATGGTGATTCATGATCGTGATACTCAATTTCGGCCTCTGCCAAGGCAGTTTTACATGTTGGGCACCAATAGACAGGTTTATTACCACGATAAACATTGCCACTCTCAACAAGTGTTTTGAATACATCGAGTATATGATATTCATAATCAGGTGTTAAAGTTATATATGGATTGTCCCAATCACCTTTCACACCTAATCTTTTAAATTGCTGCCTTTGTAGATCTACATATTTTAGAGCAAATTCTTTACACAATTTTCTTATTTCAACTGCACTTTTGTTTTTTGCTTCTTCACCAAGAGTTGTTGTAACACGATGTTCAATTGGTAATCCATGAGTATCCCAACCTGGCACATATGGAACGTTGTACCCTCGCATTGTTTTGTATCTAATAACAAAGTCTTTTAAAATCTTATTCATTGCGGTGCCAAGGTGAATATCACCATTTGCATACGGTGGGCCATCGTGAAGAACATACTTTGGTGCATTTTGACGAGTTTGTAAGGTCTTTTTGTAAATCTCCTTTTCTTCCCAAAATTTGAGTATACTCGGTTCTTTTTGAACGAGATTCGCTTTCATTTGAAAATTAGTTTGTGGTAAATTTAAAGTCTCTTTGTAATCCAACTTTGACACCTCCGTTTGTTTATACCAAATATCCAAAACTGTTTTCCAAATTTTGTAGAACTAATTCCAATTTCTAACTTTTGCAATGTATATAATTGGTAATTTCAAACCTGACTTTGGGTTTCAAATGCTAAAATACATAACGAAAAAGGGGTGTGTGCCCACCCCCTTTTTCGTTTGGTGTGGGCACAAGATTACATGTTAATTAACCTACTTATAACTTCTTTCAATTCTGTCAAATCTGAGGACTTAACAACATACGCATCGGCTGCCCATGAAGCCATATCGCTTTTGTAATGGGAATAAGCTGTTAAGAGAACTAACTTTGCTTCCCTTTTAATTTCTCGTAATTTTCCAGCCAATTCAAGTCCATTCATGCCAGGCATCTCTATATCAATCGTAACGAGGTCGTATGGTTTATCATTAAATTTTCTCAATGCTTCTTCAGCATTCTCGGCTTCATCAACCTCATATCCAGCGTCAATAAGTTCTTCGGTAACCAATAATCTCATGTTCGGTTCGTCTTCTACTACAAGAATTCTCTTGGGCATATTCCTACCCCCTTTCCTTGGGGATATTATATCATAAATATTATAGCTTTTTCAATAACTTTTGTTTTTATTTAGCTTTGTACATAACCATTGCTGAAGTAGATTTAACCATAATTTTACCGCTTAGCTGGTAAAGTACACTTGTACCTGCTTTATTTTTGTCTACTACGACGTTCCATGTACCTTCTGGAAGTGTATATTCTTGATCTTTTGTATCACCATTGTAAATAACCAATATTTCTTTCCAAGGATCTATGTCATCTTTTATGACAAAAGCAACCATCTTTCTTGGAGTTGACAAGAAGGATATTTTCTTTCTGATATCTTCTGCTGTTCTTTGTCTGAATGCAATGTGTGCCTTTCTTAATTCTATTAATCCTTTGTAGTAGTTAAACACATCTATAAATTCTGCTTTTCTTGCATAATCAAGTCCATTGATAGAAATTGGCGAACTATAAGAATTTTCATCAAACTTTTTAGTTCTTCCGAAGTCCTGACCGGCGTGCAGAAATGGTATACCTTGTGATGTTAAGAGTATTGCTCCAGATAATTTTTGAGCATCTTTCAGCATCTCTTCTGTCCATTTGACTGTTGTGTCCGCTTGCGCTGCTAAGTAGTTCTTATCCCAAAGAGTATGATTATCGTGGCATTCAACGTAGTTTATTGTCTCTTCTGGGTCCTTTGCAAAACTCCTTATAACTTCATCATATTCTATACTTCCCACCACACCTCTTCTAACTGCCGTTTCTTTCGCAAGAGCTCCCATTAAAAATCCTTTAACAGTTGCATTGAAAACTGACCCTCTGAGTGCATCTCTAAATTCATCATTAAAGGCCGCTATTTTTGTACCACCAATGTCTGCCTTTCCAAATCTAACAGGTGCACCCCAACCTCCCCATGGTTCACCGTATAGAATTATTGTAGGCTCTATCTTACGAAGTTCTTTCTCGACTGCAAGCATTGTTTGTTTGTCCATAAGTCCCATCTGGTCAAATCTAAAACCATCAACATGATATTCAAGTACCCACCATTTGAGTGTATCAATCACGTACTTTCTAAGCATTGGTCTTTCAGTTGCCATAACATTACCACAACCACTTTCGTTTAAATAAGCACCTGTTTTATCTATTCTGTAGAAATAATAAGGTACAGCGGTGTCAAACGGAGACATGACACCAACACCCCAAGTATGTGGGAAGACAACATCAAGTATTACTCTAATGCCATTTTCATGAAGTGCTTTCACCATTTGCTTAACTTCTGTAATTCTTGTGTACGGATTAAACGGATTTGTCGAATATCTACCTTCCGGAACTGTGAAAAGGTATGGATCATAACCCCAGTTGTAGCTTTTCTCAAAATCTCTTTCTGCTTCGTCTCCGGTCCAGAAATCAAACATTGGTAGTATATGTACATGAGTGATACCAAGTTCAACAAGGTGATCAAGTCCTGTTGTCACCCCATTTGGACCTCTCGTTCCTTTTTCTGTTAAACCAAGATATGTTGCTTTATTTTTCACATTAGAATTAGCCAATCCCGTCATATCTGCGATGTGGATCTCGTATATTATGGCATCTTCCAGTGCAAGCATTGGAGGTCTAACATCTTTATCCCAGTCCTTTGGATTGGTTTTTTTCAGGTCTATGATTGCACTTTTTGCCGAGTTTTTCGCAACAGCTTTTGAGAAATAATCAACTCCTTCTCGATATTCACCGTAGCTGAAATATTTCAGTTTATAGAACCAACCTTCCCAATCGCCATCGAGCACCGCTTCCCATGCACCATTACCAATTGGCTTCATCGGAACAACTCTTGCTGGTTCTTTATCATCCCAATTTTTGTAAAGCAAAACATCGACTGTTTTAGAAACTGGAGACCAAACACGAATTGTTGTTTTTTGAGGAGTGTATTCAAAACCAAGAGGACCATCATAATAGATTTTGTCGAGTATTTCCATCATTATTACTCTTGCTGGTTTATATCCTTCAATCTCAACTTGTATATCTTTGTTCACTTCATCAAGTTTAATGGGCTCAGCCAGCACAACTTTAACATGATTTGTCTTGGAAATGTCTGTTGGGTTTGCCTTTTCAATTCTTGCAACCTTTTTTTCAACTCCGTCAACTCTAATTTTTGCACTAACTTTTGTTGTATCAACCTGACCTGTAAGGTAGGCTTCTATGACGTCTTGCGCCCTTGCTTGAGCAAAAAGTACTCTTGGACTTGTATCAGGTTTTGAAGTGTAAATCTGTTCTATACCCTGCAACAGCCACACCTCCGCTTTACCATCTTTAATTGTTATAAATCTATCCATTGCTACATCTTTTTCTTGCCACTCTCTAAGTCTAACAATTATACCAACTTTTGTCAAAGTCTCATTAAATTTTACCCTTGCTACTACACCAAAGTCATCTCTTTCTGTAAACTGATAGGCTGCACCTTCTTTTGATATTGGCTCCACCCACCATATCCAAAGATTCCAACCATCATAGTTACCATCCCAACGATGGTAGTGGATGATAAGTTCCGTCCCCGCAAACATAATCGCAACATAAAATAGTACAAATAAAGCACTAAGTTTTCTCAACTTTTCAAGCATACTCGCACCTCCACTTTCAAAATGTTTAAACCGTTTTTCACTGCCTTTGTTATTATATCGCAACTTTTAACTAATGCACATAAGATTTGGAAATATTTCCAGTTCGAATTAACATTTCTTAACAATTCAAAATTTTCGCAAAACATTTAGGTAGGATAATAAGAACGCAAGCTATAAACCTAATACGTGGAGGTGTTAGTGATGAAAAGGTTTTTAGTTACTATTTTGATGTTAGTGTTCTCATTGAGTATCTTTGCAAACACACTTGTCATCAAAGGTTCAAACACACTCTTAGATGTTGCTCAACTCTGGGTTGAAGCGTTTAGCAAGATGTATCCAAATGTAAAAGTAACATTGGAAGGTGCAGGTAGCTCAACAGGTATTGCTGCACTTTTTAACAACACAACGGACGTAGCAAATTCCAGTAGATGGCTCAAAGACGCTGAGATTCAAAACATGTTTAATTCAAAGAAATGGTTTGCTCCTATTCTCGTTGCTTGGGATGGTATTGCGATAGTAGTACACAAAGACTTACCAATAACCAACATAACAATTCAACAATTGAGAGACATATACACAGGTAAGATTACAAGATGGAATCAAATTGATCCAAACCTTCCAGCAAGAGATATTGTAGTATTCTCAAGAAACACTGCTTCAGGAACATTTGAAGTATTCAAGGAAAAAGTACTTGGCGAAGAAAAGATGTCTCCAAGGGTAAGAATGCTTGAATCATCAATGGCAGAACTCGAAACAGTTGCAAAAACACCATTCTCAATAGCATATTTCGGTGTTGGTTACGTTGATCCAAACCAAGTTAAAGTGCTCACAGTAAATAGTATTGCACCAAACAAAACAAATATACTTGCTGGTAAATATCCTCTTTCCAGACCACTTTTCGTGTTTGTTGATGTAACAAATGGTTGGCCAGAAGAAGGTCCTGTTGCCGATTATCTGAAATTCATTATGTCAAAGAGAGGACAAGAACTTGTAGAAAAGGCAGGATTTGTGGCAGCTCTCGGTCAGTAATGAGAATAATAAATTCAGTCAACTAATCAAATATATTTTATTGTATAATTATTATCAGATTATATGAGGGTAGTAGGTGTTACAACACCGCTACCTTCATTCTTAGAGTTTTCGAAATACAAACCACTACTTTTGTTCACAAAGCAGTTTAGAAAGGAGAGAAATATGAAAAGAGACCTAAAAGATGCAAGCAGGAAAACATTACTTGGTGTATCAGCAATATTAGCTATAAGCGCTCTCTTTGGCATATACGCTTATCTCATTAAAGAATCTCTTCCTGCCCTTAGGCAAGTTGGGGCAGAACTTTTTCTTTCTGATCAATGGTATCCTGTATGGGATCCACCAGAATTTGGCATGAGGGCCTTAATTACCAATTCTTTGATTGTCACTGTCTTTGGTTCGTTAATCGTAGTACCAGTTGCCTACTTCACAGCAATTTACTTGCACGGTTACGCTGGTATAAAAGAAAAATCTGTTATTAGACGATTTTTTGAATATCTTTCAGGAGTGCCTTCCGTTATTATAGCTTTTGTGTTTCTCAGATTTTTAAGCCCCGTTTTTCCACAGATCGGTATTTATTCACCTCAAAACTTACTGCTGGCATTGATAGGTTTGTTTTTTCTTACGATCCCACTGTCGACGATACTAATTCTCGAATCTCTTGATAGTGTACCTCGAGAAATCGAAGAAGCAAGTGCAGCACTTGGTGCTCCTGAATTCAAAACGTACACTAAAATCACCTCAAGAGCAGCCTTACCAGGCATTCTAAACGCCATTGTTCTTACGGCAAACAGGATAGTGGGAGAGACTATAGTTGTTTTACTTCTTGGTGGTGGTGCCTCGATGGTTCCGCAAAAACTTACAGATCCGATGAAAACATTAACAGCAGCAATTGCAAGTGAAATGCCAGAAACAGCAAAAGGTTCGATGCATTATTATTCATTATTTGCTGCTGGATTAATACTTATCATTTTTTCAACAATATTTGAAACTATTTCAATATCGATATTAAGGAGGCATAAAAAATGAACGAACTAACAAATCCAAGCAAAGCCTCTAAAAAAGACACAAGAGCAAATAAGGTTCTAAGAGTTTTAAGTTATTCAATATCCGCGATGATAATGATATTATTCTTACTGGCACTTATTCCCGGTTTAAAATACTGGAACATAGAATTTTTCACCCAGTTTCCTACAGATGGAATGAAAGCGGGAGGTATTTTTCCTGCTATACTGGGTTCTTTCCTAGTTACAATCGTAGCACTAGCAATTAGTATACCGCTTGGTATATTACTTGGTGTGGTACTTTCCGAGTACAATCTGGAGTATATAAAATTTGTTGTTACTATTTTAAGCGGAATACCCTCTGTTGTCTATGGCTTGTTTGGACTTGGACTTTTCTGTATCACCATGGGTATGAGAACATCTATACTTGCAGGAGGACTTACGTTGTCTTTAATGGTTTTACCAGTCATCTCATCTTCTGTGTACGAAACTATGAGGGCAATTCCAAGGGAATTAAGAGAAGCTGCTTACGCACTTGGTGCAAGAAAGAGCGAAGTAATTTTTGAAATGCTTTTACCAGCTGTAAAAAAGACTATAATAACAGTTTCTCTGGTCTCAGCAGGAAGAGTAATAGGAGAGACGGCACCTCTAATATTAACTGCAGCTGTTTTTTACGCCACAGACCTGCCAAGAAGCTTATTATCACCCGCTATGACCTTACCTACACATCTTTACTTCTTAGCAGCAGCATATGGTGAAAAAGCAAGATGGATGGCAGAAGGTACAGCTTCTGTATTGATTCTCTTTGTAATATTAGTTTACACGATAGCATTTGTATTTAGGAGGGAAGGTAAATGAACCAGAGAAATTCAGACTTCACTGAAGTTGTCATAGAAATAAAAGACTTCAGCGCATATTATGGGCCGAAAAAAGCGGTGAAAAATGCTAATCTAAAAGTATACAAAAATAAAATTACAGCAATAATGGGACCATCTGGTTGTGGGAAATCTACACTTTTAAGAAGTATTAACAGAATAAATGATTTGCTTCCAGAGTTTAAAGTCGATGGCGAGATACTCTTCCATGGGAAAAACATATACGACAAAGATATAGATATTTACACACTTAGAAGGAGAATAGGGATGGTTTTCCAAAAACCAACTCCTTTCCCAATGTCTATATATGATAATATTGCTTATGGACTGAAACTTATCGGTGTAAATGACAAAAAGGAAATCAAAGAAAAGGTTAAATGGGCTCTTGAAAAGGCAGCACTTTGGGGAGAAGTTAAGGATGAGCTTGAAAAGAATGCTACGAGACTCTCCGGTGGTCAACAACAAAGACTGTGTATCGCAAGGGCAATAGCAATAGAACCAGAAGTTATCTTGTTTGACGAACCAACAAGTGCTCTTGACCCTGTTGCAACACAGAAAATTGAAAGCCTAATTGAAGAGTTAGCTTCTGACTTTACCATAATAATTGTTACGCACAACATAGGTCAAGCTTCAAGAATATCAGACTACACTGTCTTTATGTACCAAGGTGAAATTATTGAGCAAAATTTCACTGCTGAAATTCTAAGAAATCCACAGCACGAAATTACTCAACAATTTCTAAGTGGTAGAATAGGATAATTTGATTGACATAATTAAGGAGGGCAATAATCATGGTCGAACAAAGACACCATTTTGAAAAAGAGTTTTCATTGCTTAGAGCTGAACTTGTAAAAATGGTTTCGCTTGTTAGTGACGCGGTAGATATGTCATCCAAAGCATTTGAAAATTTGGACAAGAGCTTAGCTAAGAAAGTAATAGAACTTGACGATGAAATAGATAATCTAAACAGAGAGATAGAAAACTTAGTTTACGAAATTATTGCAAGATTTAACCCTCTGGGAAAAGACCTTAGGTATGTTGTTGCGGCTATGAAGCTTGCAAACAACCTTGAAAGAATTGCTGATCACGCCTGCAACTTTGCTGAAAGAACTATTTGGATTACGGATAACCTTCCTGATTTTCAACCTTCTTTGTTGATAAAAGAGATGTTTGGAGTTGTAATCAACATGTTGCAAAAGACCGTTATAGCCTTTTCAAGAAGGGATATAAACTTAGCAATTGAAACCTGGAAAGCAGATGATGTTGTTGATGGGCTTGACAAAAGAATTACAACCGAAATTGAAAACATTGAACCTCACACACTTGTTTTGTATGTACTTTTCTCGCGGGACTTAGAACGTATAGCAGACCATCTCACAAATGTGTGCGAGGAAATTGTTTTCATTGAAACTGGTAAGGAGTTGAGGAGTTATCTATGAAGATCCTCATTGTTGAAGATGAACGAATTTTAGCTGAAAGCTTACAAAAAGCATTAAAGACTGAAGGTTTTGACGCAGATGTTGTACATGGCATAAATGACATGTACAGAAAACTTGAAAATAATGAATACGACTTATTGTTATTAGACCTCATGTTACCTGATGGTAATGCAATAAACGAGGTTCAAACAATAAGAAACGAATTTCCGGAAACAGGTATAATAATCATATCTGCAAAAAACACGGATATAGATAAAATACTCGGAATCGAACTGGGCGCGGATGACTATGTCGGTAAACCATTCAACCCGAGGGAAGTTGTTGCCCGTGTAAAAGCTTATTTCAGAAGAACAAAAGGAATTAAAGAAGTAATTAGATATGGCAAACTTGAGATCTATCCAAGTGATTATGTAGTCACATACAACGGACAACCTGTAGAATTAACATCAAAAGAATTTGAAATCCTTAGATTACTTGCCCAAAGACCAGACAGAGTATTTTCAAGGGAAGAGATACTTGAAGCTGTTTGGATTGATGAATTTGAAGTATTTGATAGAGTCGTAGACGTGCATATAAACAGTCTAAGGAAAAAACTTGGCAAGAACTGGATTGTTACAGTCAGAGGTGTAGGTTATAAATTCTCAAAAAAAGGTGATACACAGGTGAGTGAGAATGAATGAACGAAAAAACGTGGGAGTTCTTACTTGATAACGTAGACGAATGCATTTTCATGCTTGAAGGAACCACGATTGTCTATGAAAACAAATTATCAAGAGAATACTTTGGTGAGAGCGTAGGCTCAAATATATTTGACTTTCTTATATTTGAAAAATCGACAGTGCTGGTTGATGCTATTCACAGTAAGAAATCAAACAGTTTTGAAGCCAAAATATTCCTAAACAGAAAAGGTGGGTGGCACGATTTTCTTGTTAAGTACTTGTCGGACATAAACACAATAATTTTGAAAGATCTAACATTTCTGAAAAACGTAGAAGAAGCAAAAATCAACATGTCAGTTCTCATATCACACGAGCTCAAAAATCCTCTCGGGGTTATAGAAAGCTTACTTTCCGAGCTAATTGAAAACGAAGAAGATGAGGAAAAAATAGATAAACTTTGGAAGATTCAAAGGCAAACTAAAAGATTAAATAGAATAATTCAACAAGTTGAATATATCACAATGGCGCAATTGGGACTTTACATACCAAGAAATGAAACTGTAAACGTTCAAAAATTAGTTTCAGAAGTGCTTGAAGATGTAGAACATATAAGACAGAAAAAGAACATAAAGATAAATCTGAATATAGCCGAAAAAAACATAGAAGCAGACATGTTTATTATCAGAACAATATTAAAAAACTTGATTTCAAATGCTCTGAAGTATTCATTCGAAAATTCACAAATTATCGTTGAGATCGACAAAGAAAAAATAATAGTTCAAGATTTTGGAATAGGAGTTCCAGATTCTGAAAAAGAGAAAGTTTTCAGCCGTTTCTACAGAAGTCAAGCAGCAGTAAAGATGGCATCTGGTTCTGGACTTGGACTTGCTGTTGTGAAACACCTTTCAAATATAGCCGGTTATAAGATTGATTTTGAATCGCAACATCTGATAGGCACAAAAGTAACAGTATGGATTAAAAAAGAATGATTCCGGATTCAGTCCGGAATTTTTTGTTAATAAACCACCCTCTGCTAATTTTTTCATCAATCCTACTGTACGGCATTTCACTCCCAAATCGATGCATGTCACTCCTTTTCTCTTTTCCTTCCACTTTTAGGTGATAGAATATACTCAGTGAGTGTAAATGTACACAAGGAGGGTGGAAAAATGGAACTTGGTTTAAAAGAATGGATAGTCATGTTCTTGGCTGGAATATTTCTCTTCGTATTTTTGTTTGATGTAGAAGAAGGAAAGTCTCAAAAAAACTTAGATGAAAAAAAACTAGTCCAACATGAAATTCAAGCGGTAAAACAATTTAAAATTTCGTGCATGAAACTAAATCTTAAACTGGATATCGAAGAAGAACGTATATATATGAACCCAGAATTAACTTTCGAAAATGACAAAACACAAGCTATTATTTCTGGAATTAGTGGAAATATCATCTTGGCTGGAAAAGAGATTAAGAGTCTTACCATTTCTTGCGTTTCTGCCGATATTTCTGGAAAAAGCACCGTTGAAGTAATCTATATTTCATGTACAAATGTGAATTTCAACAACTTTTTCATAGAAACTGGCGGAAATGTCAAAATATCAGCCGCAGCTATTCAAGGTAGTATTTATATAAGCAATGAAGTAAATGAAGATTTGTACTTTGATATATCAGCAGCATCAAGTGATTTGGTTATCTTTGTCAGTCAGTCTGTAAAAGATAAAATTAGATTCACGGGTATTGTACCAAAGGTAGTGATTAAATAACTTAAAATACTTACCCACTTTTGAAAAAAGGAGGTTGATAGTATGTTGAAACGCGTCCTTACAGGAACGTTCTTGGTAATTTTATTCAGCATAGGATTGGCTTTTAGGTTTGGAGGAGGAGGTCCTGCGGTTTATTATTTCCCTGGTGGTACGTTTTTTGCAGATTTCAAAAACATCAATGTACCAATCGTTGAAATCCAAACATTTGACAATGGTATTATCGCATTTGGTGGATACGGCTATGGTGGAATTCCAGGGGAAATGTACAGTGGCGGCTATGGTTTTGGTGGAGAGAAAGAATACACAACAAGTTCTGGAACATACAAGGTGTCAGTTAGTGGTGGATTCGGTGGCGGTATGAAAAAGATCAATTTCAACAATTTTTCTTTAACTGCCGCACTTGGTATTGGTGGTCTGGACTTGTCTATAGAAAAGAAAGTTAATGAAGGTAACACAAGTGTGACAAACCTTCAAAACGGTAACTTAGAAGGTTACCTTGGTGCAACAATAAGTTACTTTGCCATCAGTGCAGATCTTGGAATGGGGATTCAAATACTTCCATTTATGGAATTACAAGTTGGTGCCATTGCCTTTGTAGGTTATTCTTTCGATGGTTGGACAGTTAGTAACAAACCATTGACAGGATTAACAAAAGACTATAGGCTTTTACTCAATTATGCACTCTACGGAGGAATAGGTTTTGGATTCTAGAAAAAGAAAATTATTCATTCTATTTTTTGGACTTATGAGCACTTTAATAGTTTTTTCAAATAGTTTAGAGATCGCTTTGGAGGGTGTTTCCTTACTAAAAAAAAGTAAGGACACCCTTTTCCCGTTAAACATATTATTTTACTATGTAGGGATATCTCAACTTTCAAATGCTGTGTCATCGGATCCAACTAACCTTGACATTAGACTGGTCAGAGCAAGTGCTATATTTGACTTTGTTGAAAACAATCCCATAGCTCAAGACATTGTTCAAGAAGATCTGGAGTTTTTCTTGCTTTTTAAAGATAGGTATAAGTACTCTTCCAAAATCAGTTTAGATGTGGTTTACTACATGTTATGCTACGTGTATGGATTGAAAAAAGATTACCCAAAAATGTATTTTTACCTTGACAAACTCAGTAAAGAACAACAAGCAAACACCTTTATCGAAAAGTTAAAACTCAGATTTCCAAAGATAGTCAATAAATAGGTGATATATATGATAATAAAAAAATTGAACAACAACTTCCGAAAATGGTTAATAATTGAACTACTGGGACTTTCCATTTTCATAATCTTTCTTTTAGTTGTAAACTTCAAAAGCTTCTTAGCACCTTTCATGATGTCTGTGGTGCTTGTAAATCTCTCAGCTATTTTATTTAACTTATTCAGAAAAATTTACGAAAACCAAAGAAATTTGACAAAAAAGATAACTTTAGACATCCTTAATGTCTGTTACTCATTGTTCCTATGCGTAAATTCCTTAATCAGTTTACTAAACATTTTAGCATTTCGTCGAAATCGCTTGTATGCCGAAAATCTGTTTACTTTAGTACTCTTAGTAATCTCTGTCATCTTTGCTTTATACGTTCTTAGACTCAAACAAACCATGGAATTAGAAAAAGCAAATAGGCAGTCATTGGAAAATTACACAAAATTTCTAAAATCTCAGTTCAACCCACACTTTTTGTTTAATGTACTAAATTCACTCGCAGAATTAGTTAGAAAATCACCAGAAAAATCTGAAAAAGTGATAATACACTTATCAGAGTATTACCGCGCTATACTCAAAAGTCCACAAATTTGGAGTATTTCAGAGGAGATAGAACTCATAAAAAAATACATAGAATTACAAAAAAGCATATTAACCGACATAGTATTTGATTACACCATCTCTTCATCGATACTATCAAATGATATCAAAATACCAGCTTTCATCTTACAACCACTGGTGGAAAACGCTATTAAATACGGTATACGAAAAAACTTAGGTGGATTCATCAAAATTTCAATTGACAAGAATGATTATGAAATAAGGATAGATATAGAAAATAACGTTTCAGAAAAAGTAGAGCGCATCACCTTTGGTAGTGGTTTAACAATAACTTTCGAAAGATTAAAGTTACACTCAAATGGAACTTTACAATGGAACTATTCGCCGAACAAAGGTAGTATAACTTTTACAGTAAAGATACCTCTGCAAAATAACGAAAAATACAAGTAAGGAGGGCGGATAATGCTTACATGTGCTATAATAGACGATGAAAAATTGGCTGTTGAAAGGTTGGTTAGATTATTAGGTGAAATAAGTGAAGATATACAAGAAAATATACAAATTCTCTTTACAGCAAACTCCGTAGAAGAATTCGATGAAAAGATAAAGAAACACTCGCCAGACCTTTTACTTCTTGATATTAGACTTGTTAACAAACTTATTTTCGAAGTCTTTGAAAACATAATCGAGAAAATCGATTACAATCCTTACATTGTATTTGTAACAGCGTATGACGAATACGCCATTAAGGCATTTGAAAACGGTGCAATCGATTACGTACTCAAACCAGTTTCAAAAGAAAGGTTACAAAAAACTATTGAGCGAGTACTTAAAAATCGCCAATCGAATAAATCAAATGTATTACAATATATAAAATCACAACAAAACTCGAATAAATTACCAATTAAGTACAAAGATGATATACTACTTTTAGACATCAGCGAAATAATTTACATCATGGCTGATAACAAAGATGTTTTGATAGTAACTAAAAATGGAGAATACAAATATCACACTCAATTACACGCTCTTGAAGAAAAATTACAGCAGCACGGATTTGTCAAGATTCATAAAAGTTACTTAATTTCAATAAATCATGTTGAGAAAATCAAAAAATGGTTTGGAGGTAGCTACGTAGTACAAATGAGTAACAAAGACGAGATAAAAATATCCAGAAAATATCAGCAAGAATTTTTCAAACAGATTGGCTACCAATGAGCAAAAAAATTTTCAACGTTAATTATCCTTGTAAATATATCAAAAAACTGTACAGGTGTGTGTGCCAACATTACAGTTTATATTAACAGCTTTCCTAATTAAATCATAGGACTTTAAGCAATCTTGAATCTTTCAGTTTCCACTTTTCTTCCATATAAACTTCTCCGTCGTCAAGTTTTATAAATCTTGCATGCAATTCGTCATCGTTGGTTTCGATTATCATAACACTTTTTGGTGTGTTACCTTTCGGCAAAGAAGGACTACCCGGGTTCAAGATTACCTTACCTTCCAGCTCTTGAATTTTTGAAATGTGTGTGTGACCGTGCACTAAAAAATGTACATTCTTGGATTTCAAAAATTCTCCGACATCATTTTCTTCAAAAACCTCGCCATGAACAAGGAGTAAAAGAAAATCTCCGAAATATTCCATACTTACCTTAGGTACCTCTGGAAGTTCAAGCACCTTTAAATCAACATCGGCATCGCAATTCCCTCTGATGTATTTAATATTGTATTTTTTCAATTTCTCAGCTAACAATTTTGGATCATATCCATCTGGTAACGGATTTCTTGGACCATGGTAAAGTACATCACCAAGATGGTATATTCCATCAAAATCGTTTAGGTTAAACAATTCTTCGATAGTTTGAAACGCTTTTACAGAACCATGCGTATCGCTTATAAACAAAAATTTCATACATCTAACCTCCTTTGATTACTCAGAGCATGTTTCTGTATTTGTTTACGGTTCTTCTTGAGACATCTATTCCTATAGATCTTAGCAAAATTGCTAACTGATTGTCTGTAAGTTTTGAATCCAACCTCAGAAGTTCTTTTATCTCTTCTTTCAATATTTCGCTACTTATTACCTTACCAAAGAACTGTCTTAAAAGTAACGTACCTCTTGGGGTGCTAACATATTTATTTTTCACAGCTCTGCTAACTGTTGATACACTCAACCCTATATTTCTTGCAACATACCTCATAGTTAATAACTGTGGATACTTTCTGTAACCTTTTAAAAAATACTCATTTGCACTTCTAAGTAATTCACAAATTTTTGTCAAAGTCTCTTCTCTCAATGCCAACGCTTTGGAAACAATCGGGTCTTTTACCTCTATTTTTTTTACTTCAACATATTCAGGCGTCATTATTACATCTGGAGTTATGTATTCATCTTCCAAGTGAGAAAATTGATTTATCTCTTGGAAAAATTCCTCGTATATGGTGTTAATAAGCTTTTGAGCTTCTTCAACAGCCACACCAAATTCGTCGCTTAATTCTTGTGCCGTTATTCTGATTTTACCTTTGCTATCTATATTGTAGATTATGTATTCTGCAATCTTTTCTTGCTCATCCGTCAAATTAAGAAATGGCAAGAGCATTTCAAGTTCGTGATGCAAGTCTTTTGTTGACGTAAAATATTCTTCACCAAACTCTGTGAGATATTCCTTGGAGCTGTAACGCTGCGCCAATATATAAATTGGTGTTTCAAGTACTTGAAGGTATGTCTTCTCTACAGCAGTTAACAAGAGCTTTTGCTGAATCTTTGAACTTATTTCATTACCTTTAGCTCTTTTGCTATCTGGCATGCCAACACCACATTACTCTTCAGAAGTTCAATATTTGCCTTCAAAGTTTTCCCGTTACTTAATTCAACTATTCTTGAAAGAAGGTACGGTGTAACTTGTTTTCCAACAATACCTTTCTCAAAACACTCATTGAGTGCCTGCTGAATATAAATTTGCACTTCGCTTTCTGAAATTGCATACTGACTTGGGATTGGATTGGCTACTAACAAAGCACCCTCAATTCCCAGATGTGTCTTTGCCTTAAATATTTCCACAATTTCTTCTGGCGTTTCTACCTTATGTTCAATTGTATAGTCCGAAAGCCCTTCGTAGAACACGGGAAACTTATCAGTCTTATATCCCACCACCGTTATTTGGAACGTTTCGAGAAATTCAATCGTTTTTCTGACATCAAGAATAGACTTACACCCTGCACTAACAACTATAACATTGCTTTTTGCCATCTCTGTAATATCCTGAGATACATCCCATTCCCCAACATGAACACCGCCGATACCACCTGTTGCAAATACATCTATACCAGCAATTTTTGCAATCCTCATAGTTGCGCTGACTGTAGTTGCAGCACTTTTTTTCATACCAACAACATAAGGTATTTCCCTTGTACCCACTTTTAGTGGTTCATCATTGAGTAATTCCAAAATTTCTTCATGACTCATACCAACGATAATATTACCTTTTAATATTCCTATAGTTGCCGGTATAACTCCCAACTCAATTGCAATTTGTTCAAGCAACCGAGCAGTTTCAATATTATGTGGATGAGGTAATCCATGTGCAATTAGCGTGCTTTCAAGCGCAATAATAGGTCTTTGTTTTTCTAAGGCATCTTTTACTCTCTGAGATATTATCATTCAAATCTCCCCTTTGAAAATATAATTATATTCAAATGATATTCAAAATTATTATAGCACTTTCTAAAAAAGAAAAAACTCAAAATTTTATCAAAATCCACGCAAAAAGTTCTTATCTTAGTACCAACTAACCTAAAAAACCCCCATCACTATAGATGGGGGAAGGTTGTAGAATATCTTGAAATTGAATTACTGTATTTTCTACTTAGCTACAACAACAATCGTTGTCTGTGGTGATGTTTTTTCCTTATAAATGCTAAACACCCTAAACTCATGTAGAACTTTTGTAGTATCGATACTTATACTAATCTCATTACTTGTCGTCTCAAATTTATTTGCACCATACAAAATTACAAATTTTTCTGCCTTCAACACCTTCGATGGATCGGAAATCTTCAAAATCACTTGATTACCATCAAGCTTATAATCCACTATCGGTTGCCTTGGAAACGTCTCTATTATCAATTCACTAACCGCTGAATTATCACCTGCCTTATTCACCCAATATGCCTTAACTTTATACACCTTATCTGGCTCATTCTTAACTGAGAACAACTCTGTTTTGTAAATCACTCCGTTGATCTCCAAAACACTTTCTTTATAATCTTTTGTTTCTGGACGCAGTATTGAAATTACTATCAAATCCTCGCTTTGTGAAACGTTTACCTTTGGTGCTGTAAGTGGCGCATAAGCTGTTACCAATAACTCAACAGGTTTACTTTGCATACCTTGTGAAACAGCGTAAACTTTGTAAATATAATCCGAACCATCCGCCTTAACGTCATCTACAAAATTTTTTTCTCTTCCTCTGTAAACTTCCTGTCCGTTGCGATCTACTCTAAAATCCACATCGTAATCATTTTGATTTTCAAACACAAACGAAAATCTTCCATTCTCATATTTATACGAAACCTTTGGCTTTTCCGGGAAAGTTTTTACCTGAATATTCAACGGCTGTGATTGTCCACCAGATTTGTTAACCAACGATATTAAATAACTAATCAACTTTCCATTAGGCACTCCTACATCTGTAAAATTATTAGCCGTTAAGTGATATATCCTTTCTTCACTGCCTAATTTTCTTACAATCTTAAAATGCGAAAAATCAGCCGGTAGCTGTGCATCCCATTCAAGCATTATTGTTCCTTCAAATACCACTGAACTTTTCAACGTTGGTGGATTGATAACATTTGAAACCGTTGTGATTTGAATAATCTTTTCTGGTGTTTTGTAACTACCTCTTACAGCACGAACAAAGGCAGTATAATACTTACCATCTGCAAGATTCTCAAGCACCAATTAATCGTTGTTTTATAACTCTTACCATCTATCATAACCTCAAAAAATTCTGCTTTAACATTCTTCGAAGGGTCCTTAACATCTATTATCAGATTGCTACCACTTTGAGTGTACAGAACTTCTGGTTGTAGTGGATAAGTCTCTAAAACAACACGTGTCTCTGGTGACCTTTCATTATCCTTATTTATCCAACTAACTCGTATATCATACACAGTATCCGGCTGAGCATTCTCAACATACTTAGTCTCTTTTGAAACCTCCTTACCATTTACAACTATACTGTACTCTTTCAAATCAGGAGCATTTATTACTTCCACAACAATAACTAATGTACCATTAACAATCTCAGCTTTCACCTTTGGTGCATACATACGTGTTTTTGTTTTAACATCTAAAACTGTTGGCTGCGAAAAATTATTTCCATCGACAGCTTGAACTTCGACTTTATATGTTATACCAGCTAATGGTACTTTATACTCAAAATAACTACTACTTGTTTCAAAAATCTTTCCATCAACTGAGATAAGGTATTTAACATCATAATCATTTGTATTGACAATATTGAGCTTAATTTTCTCAAAATCCACATCAGCGTTCACCAACGGCTTATCTGGAGGTGTTTTTACAACAAACGACTTTGTTTCAGATTCCCCATATTTACCAACAGCAGTTATATTAACATTGTAAAGCTTACCGTACTTCAAATCTTCTGAAAACATTGGTACAGTCGTTGTATACTTTCCAGACAAAGTTTGGATCAGAAATCTCAACTCAGGATAAGACAAATTAGGGTGTGTCCATGTATAATTAATACTATTTCCAGTTATATTCGTGCTCATACTAATAACCGGTTCCGGTGGTAACTCAACAATCAATCTCCTTGAAAAAACCTGCCCTGCCTTGTTACGCTTATCAACTGGTGTAACACTCACATCATATACCTCGCCAGGTTTCACATTCTGAATCTTGAACTTAAAACCCTCACTTGTGACCGTATAAGTTCCATAAGTTTTATTATTAACCACAACCGTAACCTTCTCAGTAAATGGATAATTTACATCCATATTTATAACCAAATCCCTTTGTTCATAATCTTGCTTAATCCCCATCACACGTGGAGGAATTGAACCTATTGAAGAAACTAAACTCTTGTATCTTTCTGGAAAAGCAAAAGCCTTTGTGTAAGTTGTTGCCATAGACAAATCCGCAACCGTTATCTTAAAGGCATCTTTCAACACGTCAATCGACAGAGAATACCTTGCCATTTCCGGCTTTTCAAAATTCAAACCCTTAACAAGTCCAAGGTCTGCGAGAGCTTGCTCTTCCCAGCGAGTTTTGAAAAACTTACCCCTATCTGCTATATCGTACTTACTCTTAGCCAAAAGTTCGGCAAAATAAACCTTTGCAGCTGACTCTTCATAAGCACTCTCACCAACTACATCTGAAAACCTAACAGAATAATTCTTGTTCATAGTCTGCTCAAAAAACTTGACAATCTCAGCCTCGACATTATCCCTTGGCATCAACAAAAACAACCCAACCAAAACCAACACACCCAAACCTATCAATAAAAACAAACTACTCTCAGACATATAACTCATCCCCCAAATATTTAGATTTGAATGTATTAAGTGTATTATATCACAATAAAATGAACGTATGATATAATATAAGATAACATTTTATGAATAAGATAATTACATACCATGCTGAAAAAAGTCAAGAGAATGTTCATTTTATGTATAATCATATAAGATGGTTGCATTTGGTAGAGAATTAGACACTTGGCTAACAGGTAAGATTGAAAAAAAAAGAAGGTAAAATCCAAATAAAAATATATAGTTCAAAATTTGATATAACAAAGCTGAGGATTGAAAAATTAGCATTTGCTCTAAAATAGAAATTTCAAACTGATGGTAGTATATCTTCCAGTCCAGCAATAGGACCAGATGGTACTATTTATGTGGTAAGTTTGGATAATTATTTGTATGCAATTCAAACAACGCCTTATGGACTTGTACAAAGTATCTGACCTATGTTCAGAGGCAATATGTTTAATGCAAGATTAATCATCAAAAAATAATTTGAAACAGTTCCTCAGTTAAATGATGTGATATATTGTAAACAAATCCATGAGGTGTTACTCATAAAAAGATAAACCGACCGAAAGGTCGGTTAATTTTTTGTTTGTGGTATAATACGATTGAAGGTATAAAAAGGAGATGAAAAAATGAAAGACCTACCGATAGGAATAAGTGATTTTCGGAAGTTAATAGAGAAAGGGTGTATATATGTAGATAAAACGAAATATATATACGATAGATAAAAAGCAACGAATATGTGTTTTTATCCCGCCCAAGAAGATTTGAGAAAGCATACTTGTGAGTTTGCTTGGATATTTATTCAAAGCAGAGAAAGAATTATTTGTTGATAGAAAAATTATTAGATTATAATAAAAAACAAATCATGACAGCTCATACATCAAACATCAGAATATTAAACTTTTTCAAATACATACCAAGATATGATATAATTCATATTAGACTTTTATCTTAAACTTGGAGGGAAGGGTTATATGAAAATATTAGCAACCATATTGATTTTCCTTACCTTAGTAACCACCATTTTTTCGGCAGTTATAGTCACTACAACAGGACGCATCACAGCAGAAGTTGTCTCCATCGATAAAACCGGAATTACTATCAGAGCTAAACTTGGGACCGCTGTATTCAAACCACAAGATGTCAAATACGTACTTATGGATGAAACAAGAACAGATCTCGAAGGTAGTGTGGGAATATTACTAAAAAACGGCATATGG
>JBCNVJ010000087.1:0-2267 GCA_039630255.1 Fervidobacterium sp.
ATCCTTGAGAAAGTTGATTTTGTCATAAGTGTATCTGAAAAAGACATGAAATTTTTCGAGGAAAATTACAAAATAAAAAAAAGTAAGCTTATATTGGTAAAACCAGTAGGAAACTATCCTAAGAACCTATTTCAACCAAGTGAACAAAATTCTGAAGTAAATTTTTCTTTCATTTCTTCAATGAATTGGTATCCAAACGTTCAAGGAGCAATATTTTTCTCAAGAAAAATCTTGCCTAAGATTGTTAAAAAATTTCCAGATGCTAAATTTTACTTAGTTGGTAAAAATCCGGTAAAAAATATCATCAAACTTCAAAAAGAATTTCCAAGGAACATTATTGTAACAGGTGAAGTTAACAGTGTTGTGGAATATTACCAAAAGAGTAAGTGTATTGTAATACCAGTCTTCATAGGTCCTGGTATTAAACTTAAAGTACTTGAAGCTATGGCGAGTGGTGTACCAACGGTGATGACATCTTATGTAGCCAAGGATTATAATTTACTTAACAAAGGTTTTTGTATTGCAGATACACCCGAGGAGTTTGTAGAAAATATAGAAAGAATACTTACAGACGGAGAGTTTGCACTTGATTTAAGTAAACGTCAAATAGAATGGTATGAAAAATACGTTGTAAACGAAACTGAAAATGCAAAAAAAGTGATACGTAAAATATTAGAAAGGTAAAAGCTGGTTGTAATGCAGGATATAAAAAACTTTAATGTTTATGTGGATATTGAATTCCAATAGATTATAGCAAAATAGTTAAGGAAAAATCTTTTAAGCAAACGAATCCAAACTTGAGTGATTAAAGAAGCTACGAAAGCAATTTTTTACATGACAGTAGAAAAATCAATTGCAAAAAGCAAAAAATATAGCAGGTTTGGAAATAAAAGTTTAAACATTCACGAACCAACAAATGAAATTAGCTTAGAGCAAGAATATTTCTGGATCAAAATTAGATCAATGAATTGTAAGAATGCTAAAAGATGTTCAGGCGAAACACGAATATCATATTAAAATCAGAATACGTGAAATAACAAATCACTAAGGCAAATCTTACTTTTCTCAAAGAAATTGGGTAAAGGGCAACTTTTTAGATTTTAACTTACAAACAAACAGCCAGAAAACATAATTTTTCATATAATTGTAAGAAGGTCAATAGTCAAAGACTTCATAATTACAAAAAGTACCTTAGGGATCTTGTGAAAGATTATTTAAATTTGCAAAGCATTCAATGATACAATCAAGAAACTTTGAACAATATGAACAATCTGAATATTATAACTGTAGACACTTTCTCAAAAAGGAGAGAAAGATAATGAGAATAGGGCTTTTCTTAGATAGTTCTCTTTCTACTTTTGGTGGTGCTGAAAAAGTTTACAGTGCAGTTGTTAATTATTTCAAAAAAAAGCAAGTTAATTTTGCCTTTATTAAAGTGTACAAAACAGAAGAAAAAATTCCACCGAGAGATCAATGGGTTGAGCCGTATAAAGAAAACCAAGTTTGGTTTTTAGAAAACCCATGGCAAAATCAAAAACAACTAAAAAATTCACCTTCTGAAAGCAAAGTACAGCATCACATTAACCAAAAATTCCTTAAAGAATTAGACATAGCTATTATCGTACCATACAAATTGATAATCCCTATTCAATCTTATCTAAAACAACTGGGAAGTAACGCTAAGATCGTCGCATGGCCACAAAACAGCTTTTCTTTATACTTGATTAGTGAGAACCGTATCAAACACATTACTAAACAAATTCTAAAACCTTTGATCAAACCTTTATTGTGTAAAAAACTATTCATTGGGGCAAAAAGTACAGACTTGATTCTTTCAATCTCAAGTGGCATTTCACGTGAAATAAAAAAATATGCACCTAATTCAAACATTATAACAGTATACAATCCCGTCCTACAATCGAATTATGAGAGTATTACACCTATAGAAAAACCCAGTATCCCGATTTTTGGATACGTTGGTAGAATACAAGATCCTGTAAAAAATTTAAGATTCATGTTCAAAGGACTATCTTTATTAAACTTCAAATGGAAGTTGAAAATTATTGGAACAGGACCTGACGAAGAAATGTTAAAAGAATATGCTAAACAATTGAAAATAGATGACAAATTGACTGGTTAGGTTTTAACAACCAACCATTTGAATTATTTAGGCAAGAAGGATTAACCGCTGTACTTCTTACATCAAGATCAGAAGGTTTACCGACAGTTTTGATTGAGTCAATTGCTTACGGTATCCCAGTAATCTC
>JBCNVJ010000088.1:0-10487 GCA_039630255.1 Fervidobacterium sp.
TTTCAATTTTTCCGATCCCACCTTTGGATGGTTCAAGGATGATACTATCTTTTCTTCCAAGCAAATATTACGAATGGTATCTAAAGTTTAATTTTTATGGAATCATATTTATGTTAGGACTACTGATCCTTTGGATTTTGCCTATGATAATGCAACCTTTGATTAATTTTATCTCAAATGTAACAAACTTTATCATATTTTGAAACTGGTAAAACGCAAGGGGGCGTGTTATAATGAATGATAAAGTGCAAGAGTTAGAAAGATTGGTGGAAGGAATAATAACAAGTTATACGGAGTTAAAAAAGGAAAACGAAAAACTATGGAGCGAACTTAACCAAGCAATTGAAAAAATTAGCAGTTTAGAAAAAGAAAAACAACATTTGGAAAACATATTAAGAAGCAATGAAGAGATAATAAATAAGCTTGTCATCAGGGTGAGAGACCTGATGAGAATATTGGATGTGAGCGAGCATGAAGAGAGTTAAGATAACTCTTTTTGGTAAAGATTATGAATTTTCAACAGATAGCTCGGACGAACTAATAGATTATGTCGCTAAAAGAATAAAAGAATTACAAGCTAACTACAAAAAGCTTTATGAAGAAGTTCCATTCGATGAACTATTGGTATTAATTTTGTGTGATTTATTAGAAAACGAATACAATTCACGTAAAAAAATTGAAAACTTAGTGAATAAGCTTAAGGAAAGAGTTTCCACACTAAGATAGGTACGTAAATAATTGGAGGGTGAAACCTTAGAATATGGTTATTGGCTTATTTGACTCAGGAATTGGAGGGCTATCGGTTTTAAAAAAACTAATCGAAACGCTTCCAGCACGTTATGTTTACGTTGCAGATACTATGCGCGCACCATATGGTACTAAATCTCGCGAAACCATAGAAACTTTCAGTAGGGAAATCATAGGGTTTCTTATGGAAAGGAGAGTTGAGCGAATCTTTGCTGCCTGTAATACTTCGGATTCTACTCTTGCAAGGTATCGAAATTATTTCAAAATACCATATCACAGTATAATACAAGCAGGTGTAAATGCATCAAAATATGAACGTGTTGCTGTTATAGGTACTCACACAACGGTACAGAGTGGAATATACAAACACGCATTGGAAGATAAGGGCAAGAAAGTATCACAAAGACCTGCTCAACTTTTTGTCTCGCTTGTTGAAGAGGGAATTTTTTATGGAAATATGGTCGAAGCTGTCGTCAAATTTTATCTCGAACCATTTAGAAGATTTAAGCCCCAGGAGTTAATACTTGGCTGTACTCATTTCCCTTTTTTAAGAGATATAATTGCGAGAGTTATGGAGAACGTGAGAATAATAGATCCTGCAGATGAACTTGTTCGCGAGGTATCACATTTAGTAGTTAATGGGAAACCTTTTGTAGAATTTTACGTAACAGGTAATCCTGATGAATTTGAGAAAAAATTGAAGAAAATAGGATTCAAACACCCGTATCAAATCAAACATCTTGAAATTATCGAGCTTGAGCAGAAGGTGATATATTTTGAAAGAGCTTGTGATATTGACAGGGCATTCGGGAGCGGGCAAATCGACAGCAGCAGGTCTTCTTGAAGATTTGGGTTTTTTTTGTATAGATAACTTACCTCCCGAAGTAGTCTACCAAGTAGCAAGTATATTGTCAAGCAATGTAGATAAACTTGCGCTTGTACTTGATGTTAGAAGTTTTTTGTTTGGTAACATAATTAAAGCAATAAGCGATGTGAAAGATAGATATCCTTTCACAAAGGTTGTTTTCCTCACCGCGGCAAAAGATACCATCATACAAAGATTTGCACATACTCGTCGTTCCCATCCTCTCTCAAAACAAACAACTTCTATTGGTGAGGCAATTGATAAGGAAATGAATATGATGAGAGATGTAATGGAAATAGCTGATTTGGTTATTGACACAACAATGTTGAATCCTCATCAGCTAAGAGAAAAACTGACAGATCTTCTTGAAGAAAAATCTGAAAAAAATTTCGTTGTTCATATAATAAGTTTTGGTTTCAAATATGGAATCCCGTTGGATGCCGACTTTGTGTTTGATGTAAGATTTTTTCCTAATCCTTTTTATATAACCTCCCTTCGAACAAAGACAGGTAAAGATAAAGAAGTAAAAGAATTTTTGAAAAACATAGATGGTGTAACCGATTATACGCAGAAAATAATCGATCTACTCAAAATAGCCATGGCAAGGTATGAAACCGAAGGACGGAAAGAATTAACAACTGCCATAGGTTGCACAGGAGGTCGTCACAGATCTGTTTACTTTGCCGAAGAATTAGCAAGCTTTTTTAAAAACCAAGGCTACAAAGTTACTTTAAGTCACAGGGATGTTGAGCTTGGATGAAGGTAGTTGTCGTTGGTGGAGGAACAGGGCTTTCAACGCTTTTAAAAGGACTAAAACATTACCCATGTGATATAACCGCTGTTGTTACCATCACCGATGAAGGTGGTAGTTCTGGTATTTTACGCGAAGAACTAAACGTTCCACCACCTGGTGATATAAGGAACAATTTAGTTGCAATGGCAAATGATGAAAATATACTCGGTGAATTATTCAACTATAGGTTTAAAAATGGTTCGTTGAATGGCCACACGGTCGGTAATATAATATTGGCAGCATTGACTAAAATAACTGGAAGTTTTACAGAAGCAATATCAAAAGTGGCAGATATACTGGCAATAAAAGGACGAGTATTACCTGTTTCAACGGAGATGGCACGGCTTGTTGCAGTATTTGACGACGGTAAAGAAATTTTTGGCGAAACAAAAATTGTAGAATACGGTAAAATTCATAAAGGAAGGATTAAAAAACTAAGCTTAGATAAGATTATTAATTTGAATCCAGTTGTTTACGGAGCTTTATTAGACAGTGATATTATTATATTAGGACCTGGCAGTTTGTACACCAGTGTTATTGCAAATCTCATAGTTCCAGGTTTCAGTGATGCTGTTAAGCAATCAAGAGCTATGAAGATCTACATATCGAATATTATGACTCAACCAGGTGAAACAAACGATTATAGACTAAGCGATCACGTAGCTGAAATTGAAAGATATCTTGGCACAAAGATTGATTTTATAATTCATTCGCTTCCTCCACGCGATCAGGACGTTCTTGAAAAGTATGAAACCAAGGATTCAATACCTGTCGAAATCGATATTCAAGATGAAAGGTTAATAGTCGGGCGTTTCTCGAAGATTGAATTTGAAAAAGAAGCACGCATCAGACATGATCCTTTTATTATCGCAAAAGTGGTGTATGATCTGATAGCTGAAAAGGTAGGTCTGTGAAATTAACATCTATTGAGGTGAAGTTGTGAGATATACCTTTTCTGAAGAAGTGAAAGGTGAATTATGTCAAGTTGAAGTATTGAGTTCGGATGAAGCACGTGCCGAGCTTGCGGGTTATTTAAAAGGAAAAGGAATCATCGTCAAAAGTGCAGCAGATGTTTATATTTCCTTAGAAGTTGGTTTTATTCCAGCAGCACGAAGGATAATGAATTTAATGCACTTACTTGGTGTTGATAAAAAACGACTTACGTTACTAAAAAATCGATTGCAAAAGAAGAGAGTACAGATATTTATACCTCTAGACATACTCGAAAAGATAGATGTTTCCATACTTGAAATTCCCAGTATAATAAATGATGATATTGGATTTTTTGGTGCTTTTGTTCGTGGGCTCTTTGTGTCAGCAGGTTCAATAACAGATCCGTCAAAACATTATCATTTAGAATTTGTTTCCTACAACCAAGCTTTATTGGAATATGTTGATTCGCTATTGACTGAAGCTCTTGGAATCTCCGGAAAAATTTCAAAGATGAATTACAATTACAGATATTATATAAAAAGAGGAAGGGATATTCAGGAAATACTCGAACTTATGGGTGCTGGGCGCGCTGCCTTACACTTTGAAAAAATACTTACATCAAGGGAGATAAAGGGCGATATAAATCGCTCTCTTAATTTTTTAACTGCAAATGCTAAAAGAACTGGTGAAAGTAACGCTAAACAAATAGAATGTATTAATTTAATTAAAGATAAGTTAGGGCTTGATAATCTTCCAGAAGAACTCAAACAAATTGCTCAGTTAAGATTGGAAAACGAAGAACTCTCTTTATCAGAAATTGGTGAATTGTTCAATCCACCACTTACAAAAAGTATGGTTTACAACAGAATAAAAAAACTTATGAATATTGCCGAAGAATTAAGAAATTTGGAACAGACGCAGTTAGAAGAAATACAAAAAGACTGTAAAAATGAAGAAAAGACTTTTGTTGGAGACAAAGATGTAGAGAGTAGGTGATTGTAGTGAAATGCCCGTTTTGTGGATACGAAGATACACGAGTGCTTGATTCAAGAGAACTGAGTGAAGGACGTGCCATCAGAAGGAGAAGAGAGTGTCCTCAGTGTCATGCAAGATTTACAACATACGAGAGATACGAAACAGGCCCCATAACAGTTGTAAAAAAAGATGGTAGAAGGGAAAAATTTGACAGAAAGAAAATCCTTAATGGTTTACTCAAAGCCTTTGAAAAACGGCCAGTCACCACCGATGATATAGAAAGAATTGTTGATAACATTGTATCAAAGCTTCAAAAAAGTGGTACACTCGAGGTATCAACAGAGCTTATAGGAAAACTCGCAATGGAGGAGTTAAAGAAGGTCGATCAAGTTGCATACGTGAGGTTTGCCTCCGTTTATAAGGATTTTAGAGAGATTGATCAATTCATAGAAGTTATTAGAGAATTAAGAAATGAAGGGCAGATATAGTTTTAGAAAGTTTTGGAAAACAACGTTCAGGAGGGATCGCATATGGAAAAGGTAAAGCTAACAAAAGAGGGTTATGAAAAGCTTAAGATGGAACTTGACGAATTAAAACGTCAGCTCATGTTTGAAATTCCTGAAAGGATAAAGGCTGCACGTGAACTTGGTGATCTTTCAGAAAATTCAGAATATCAAGAAGCAAAAAATGAACAGGGAAGAATAGCTTCAAGGATAAATGAGCTTGAACAAATGTTGATGAATGCAGAGATAATATCAGAAAATTTTGATTCATCAACTGTTAATTTGGGTGACTGGGTTTTGTTGAAAAATATTGATACGGGCGAAGAGTTAAAGGTACAACTCGTCAACCCCCAAGAGGCAGACATATTTGCTAACAAAATAAGTGTTGATTCACCGCTCGGAAGAGGAATAAATGGAGCGAAGAAAGGACAAACTGTTAAGATAAAAGCTCCCAAAGGGATAGTTAAATATCAGGTTATAGAGATAAACACGAGATAATTCTTATAGAAACCAAATTAGGAGGGATTTGTTTTGCTTAGAGAATTTAGAGAATCAAGATTAAAAGAGATTGAGCAAATACGTCAACTTGGAGTAAACCCTTATCCTTATTCTTACAATAAGACTCACACAACTGAAGACATAAAAAAACATTTCGAACACTTGGCAAACGGAGAAGTCACAGAACATAAAGTCTCGACAGCCGGAAGGATAATGTCAATCAGAGAACACGGTAAAAGCGCATTCTTTCATATAAAAGACACCTTTGGTAGGATACAAGCTTACGTGAGGAAAGATAAGACAGAAAATTTTGATTTTTTCAAAGAGCATGTTACAGCTGGTGATATAATAGGTGTAGAAGGTATAGTTTTTAAAAGTAACACAGGTGAGATAACAATTCTTGTAGAAAAGTTCCAGCTTTTAAATAAGCCATTAAGACCTATGCCAGAAAAATGGCATGGAATTAAAGACAAAGAAATACTTTACAGGCAACGATACGTTGATATGATAGCAAACGATGAAACGATCAAAAGATTTAGAATAAGATCTGATGTAATAAGAATGATAAGAGAATTCCTTAATTCCAAAGGATTTTACGAAGTTGAAACACCCGTATTGCAATATCTAATTGGTGGAGCCTCTGCAAGACCTTTTGTAACCCATTTAAACGTCCTTGATATAGATATGTATTTGAGAATAGCAACGGAGCTTCATCTTAAGAGATTTATTGTTGGTGGTTTTGATAAAGTATACGAAATAGGAAAAATCTTTAGAAATGAAGGAATTTCTTACAAGCATCATCCTGAATTTACATCGATAGAACTTTACCAAGCTTATGCTGATTACGAAGATATGATGAATTTAACAGAAGAACTTATAACATACTTAGTTGAAAAACTTTTTGGAACAACAAAGATAGTTTATCAAGGTCAAGAAATTGATTTTAAACGACCTTGGAAAAGAATAAAAATGAGAGATTTCATAAAGGAGAATCTTAGTGTAGATATTCTCGAAGATGATGATGAGACATTGGTAAAAGTTTTGAGAAAACATAACATCGAAATCGACATAAATGACAGAGGACATATGATAGAAAAACTTTGGGATCTTGTCGAAGATAAAGTTATCCAACCAACATTTTTGATTGATCATCCTGTTGAAATATCACCTTTAGCAAAAAAACATAGAGAAGATCCAAGACTTACAGAAAGATTTGAGCTGATTATCTACGGAAGAGAGATGGCAAATGCTTTTAGTGAGTTGAACGATCCAATTGATCAACTTGAGAGGTTCATGAACCAGCTCAGGTTAAGAGACCTTGGTGATGAAGAAGCGCAGATGCTTGATCGAGATTTCATAAGGGCACTAGAATATGGAATGCCTCCCACAGGAGGGCTTGGTATAGGTATTGACAGACTTGTAATGTTACTCACTGACAGCGCGAATATTAGAGATGTTATAGCATTCCCTCTCGTAAGGCCAGAAGGAGACATTGATATCGAGGAAACTGAAATTCAAGATGATAAAAAAATTGAAAACTTAGAATTAGAAAGGGGAGATCTTACATGAGTAAAGAAAGTAAAGATATCAAAATAAGAAGGACCATAAGTAAGTGGCAACAAGTCTTCATATGGATTATTGCTGTTGCATTTGTTGCAGGTATTGCACTTTGGGCACTTGCAGTCAACTATACTCCAGGTGCAAAGAAAATCAAAAGGACGATAGAGGAAACAGCTGGATACTTAACAATCAACAACGAACCTATGAAAGACGAAAACTATTGGTTATTCCCAGAAGAGATTGAAGAAAAGTATGGTGAATTGCTCGCAATGTATGGGAACCCACAACTTGATCCATACATTGAAGTACCGTACATTAAAACACTTATAGCTGTTGATTTCTTAAACAACAAAACAATGCTTTACTATGCAAAAGTCAACAATATAAAACCAGACAAGAAAAAAGTTGACGAAGCTGTAAAAAATGAAATGAATGAAATAAAGAAAGATCAAAACAAATCCAAACAAATAAAATCCCGATACGGTAGTTTAACAAATTATGAAAAGGAGTTCAAAAAACAAAAAGAACAAGAATTGTTATTAGCAGATGTTAGAGAAAAACTCGGCGGAGTTAGCGATAATGAAATCAAAAGCTATTACAACAAGAATAAAAATGATATAATAAGCAAGTATACTAAAGCAGAAGTAGACTATGCCACCTTCAAAACAAAAGAAGAAATGAACAAATTTATTAAACTTGCTACTGAAAAAGGTATTACACAGGCAGCTTCGGAATTGTCAGTGAATCTTACCCCACACACATTGACAAAAGGAACATTCCCAGATGAAATTGAAAAAATGATCTTTGATGCCACTTCAACAATAGTTTCAATTCCGTACAATGAAAGTTACTTTGTCTTCAACATAAAAAGTGTTCAAAAAGTTGACAAATACGAATCTTTTGCCAAAAGTGATGCTTATAAAGAAATACGAGACGAATTGGTAAACAAAAAATTTGCTGAGAACTTCAAAAAGTGGAAAGATGAGCAAAAGATTTCATTCGAATTGAAAGATGCTGTTTACAGAGCTTGGTATACTGCGCTTACTACAGAAAACAAAGATTTAATGAATGCATACAAAAAAATGTACGAGATGCTCTTTACTGATAAAGGTGAAGTTAAAACAGATATACCAGCTGAGCAAAAAGCTGCATTTTTAGTAATTGCTGATAGAATAGCTGAAAGTACGGATACAGCTCTTGAAAAAATTAAGTCAGATGTGAAAGAATTTGAGAAAAAACTAGTAAATTCTGTTTACGAAACATCGAAGGGAAGTTCGAGAGAAATACTCAGAAGAATGAAAAACTATTATCCGGAGAAGAAAGACATAGCGTTTCAGTATTATTCAAAGTTGTACGATGAGGTAAAACCATATCTCTCAGTTGGTGGAGCGTACTATGTAATGAATCAACTCTTTGAAATCTACCAAGGCTTTGCAGAACTTGCCGAATCAACAAAAACTGACGTAAAAATTAGAGCAGATTCTTATTACAAACTTTACGACATGAACAAGGCTTTGGACGATCCAAAAACGGCGAAAAGTTATCTTCAAAAACTAAAAGAGTTGAAACCTGATTATAGTTTAGACTTTGCCAAAGCAGAAAAAGAACTTGACGAAATGATAAAAAACAAAGAAGCAACTGCGAAAGAAACTAAAAATTCAACATCAACTTCCGTCGATGTAGCTGAATCAACAAGTACACAAACAAATTCTGAATCGACTAATACTAAAAACAACAAAAAATAAACACTGCGCCCCCGCGTTATAGCGGGGGATAATTTCATTCATAAAAAGCCGGAGGTGTTTTTTATGGTAAAGATATCACAAGTATTATACTTTATTGTTCTCATGGGCTTAATTGCAGTAACAAGTCTTTTTGGAGAATCAAAAACTGTTGCCTATTTGGAAAAAAACGGGGAAGTCATCGAAGGTACCCAAGTTTACGAAGAAGAGTTAATGGAAGTATACGAACATTACTTGGCTTATTACGAAAGTTTTGATGAATTATTCGAAGAACCTTACGTCAAAGCCTACATACTAAACGATTTCTTGAGAGAAAGAGCTATAGGACATTTAGCAAATCTTGAAAAACTTAGCTCAGATCAATTTGTTGAAAAATATTCTTTTGTTACAGAAGACGATATGAAAAAGTACTACACGGATAATAGAAAACAACTGATGGAGGAAGAGTACGTGGATATTGATTATGTTGTCTTTGAAACACAAGAAGAAGCACAAAAATTCTACGAAAAAGCTTTAAAAGAAGGATTCCAAAAAGCAATTGAGTCAACTGAAGATGTTCAAAGTGATTCATACGATGGATTGAAAAAATCAGAGACAAACGAATTATTTTTGGATGTGCTATTTGGAAAATATGAGAACAACATAAGGATCCAATACACAGAAAAAGGTAACTATGTTTTCTTTGTGAGAAACCATAACGATTTATCGACTTTCGAAAAGTTCAAATCGTCGCCAAGCTACTCAGAAGTTGCAGATAAGATCGGTAAAGAGAAACTCAACTCTTACATAAACTCCAAAATTGAATCTGAAAACATCAAAGTTAACACTTCTGATGCTTACTTGATTTGGTTAGATCTCGTTAATGGAAAAGATCCAAAGAAGATTTTGAATGAATATTCTCCGAAAGTTTTTAGCAATAACAAGGCAGTTATAACAAACAACAGTTGGCTTATCGCTGGTATAGTAACTGCTATAGAAGATTCAAAAAGCAATGAAGGATTTAAGGCAGAGTATCAGTCTGCCCTCTCAAAGTTGTACGATATGGGTTACAAGACTTTCTCGGTACTTTCTCGTATGAGACAGTTTGATAATTCAGAAAGAACAAGATTAGAATATAACGTTGAACTTTCTAAGATACTTCTCAAATACATCGAACAGCAAAAAATTATGGACATACTCCAATATATATACAACAATCTTAGTGAACTTGAGGAACTTTCAAACTCCTCTAATAAGGACATAAGACTGAAAGCTATGGAATATCTATATTACATGTATAAAGCACTTGAAGACGACCATGCTGAAGAATACTATAACAATATAATAAAGGAACAGCCAAATTACAAATTCGAAAGAAATTAACAGCGTCACGGAGGTGAATCTATGCACTGGGTAATTACTGGTGCAAATAGAGGTATTGGTTTAGCAATAGTGAAGCAACTGATCAAAGAGAATGAAGAAGTAACAGTTGGTATAAGAAGTTCCATGCCATTGCAACATCATAAGTTGAGAGTCTTAAAGCTTGACACCTCTAATCCTGTGTCTATAGAAGAATTCGTGCAAAATATCGATAAACCAGTTGATATTTTAATAAATAACGCTGGAATACTTATTGAAGAGCGTTTCCCAGATGTTACAGAAGAAGGACTTTTGCTATCTTTCAAAGTGAATACCTTAGGACCGTATATCATTGTGCAAGAACTTTATAAAGCTGGTAAAATCAAACAAGGAGCAAAAATAATAAACGTATCAAGCATACTCGGTAGCATTGCAAACACTGGAGGAACAACATCGATTCCATACTCAATATCAAAAGCAGCGTTAAATATGGTCACTAAGTTGCTTGCCCACAGGTTAAAAGACATGTATGT
>JBCNVJ010000089.1:0-2771 GCA_039630255.1 Fervidobacterium sp.
TTTTTTCTTGTTTGGCTTGTTATATTTTCGAAGAGGGAAATAGCAAATCCTATTTAGTCTCTTTTATAAGCATATTTATGAACTTAGAAGTTTGGCGCTTTGCGATTTGTTGATTTTAGTTGTTCAAATTTTCATATTTTGAATCTTGAGACGTTTTCCTTTAAGTTGGTTGCATAGGATGATAATTGTTTACTTAAATCATTCAAAGTGAATGTCATGTTGGATTGAATTTCAATACCCATGTTGAGTACTGATATGTTATCTACAATTTGGCTAATTGAGTTTGTAGCTGTTGTTAAAGCACTACTCATTTCCTGTGCTGATGCACTAAGTTCTTGAGCACTCGCAGCAAGACTTTCTATCATATTCGTAACTGTTGTAATTTGCTTCATTATTTCATCGAGAGATTTACCAACTTTTTCTGATTCTTGCTCAACTGTTGACACGGCATTTACAGTTTCATCAGTTGCTTTATTAGCTTTTTCTACTCCCAATTGTATTCCGTTCAATATATCAGCTATTTTTGAGGTTGCTGTTTTACTTTCTTCCGCTAATTTTCTTATTTCATCAGCGACAACAGCAAATCCTCTACCAGCTTCTCCCGCTCTTGCTGCTTCTATAGCAGCATTTAGGGCAAGTAGGTTTGTTTGTTCGGAAATAGAATTTATTGTTTCAACAATTTCTTTTATACTCTTGGCACTTTCTGCGACGTTTGAAACAACTTTTAGTGTTTCGTTGGCTTTTTCTTTTGTCTTATGTATAGATCCTATTATGCTGTTGACCGCATCTGAACTGTTTTTTGCAACTTGTGCCATAATGTTTGCATTTTCAGATAGTTCTTGAGCAGCGTTAGCAATATTTGTAGCACTTGTAGCTACTTCTTGAACGCTGTCGGTAATTTCCATTAAAGAGTTTGAGGCATTTTGAGCTGATTCGGTAACTTGTGAAAAGCTTGTTTTGAAACCTTCGGCACTATTTGCTAAGTTATCTGCCGCAAGCTTTAAGTCATTGGAAACGTTATTTACAGAATTTGATTGTTCCACTACACCTTTTACAGAATTTTTTAGTGAATTTACAACACCTTCCATCAGTTTAGAAATTTCAGAAATCTCATCCTTACCTTTTAGATCGAAAGAAACGTTTAAATCTCCTTTAGATAATATAGACATTTTATCAAATAGCTTGGACAAGTTATTTTTCAATTTCATTCCTATCGCAAAACTTATTAAAGCCAGTACTACTGATATTACGAGTGATATTACAAGTTGTACAATAATACTCATTTTTTCGGCATTCACCACGTCTTTTACATTGACACGTTGAAATATACCGGCATAAACACTACCATCAAAATTTTTTATTGGAATCGCATCGTAAACATATTCACCCTTCACAAAGGATAAAATTTCACCTTTCAAGAGTTTATCTATGTCAAACAAATTGGTGAAATCCTCAAGCTCGGGTTTTGATTTTGCGGTTAAATCTATTTTGTTACCTTTTTCATCGAAGAAAACTTTGACTATAGCTTCACCTTTTAATTTCTTGGCAAATCCTTCTGTAAGGCTCACGTTCGCCTCTACGCTACCTACGTATTCACCATTGTAGATAACAGGTGCTATGTATCTAATTTGTGCTCCATTTACCCCGACACTGGTTGTGGAAACTCCTTTTTGCGTTTCTTTGACTTTTAAAATATCTTTTCTAAAGGAAGTTAAGTCATCACCATATTTTTGTAAATTGGAAGTGCGTAAGAAAGATTTAATGTCAGGAGTGTGAAAGTGGATTTGGGACAAGTTAAATTCTTTTGTATATATTTCATGATACGGCATGATAAGTTCTATAAGTTTGTCTCTGTCTTTTTGTGCAAAAGTACTAACAATTGTTTCATTTTTCAAAAGTGTTTCAACTATAAGTTTTGATTTTTCCGACTCAGATTCTATTTTTGCCTCAATATCTCGTGCTACAGACAAAGAATAAAGATCTTTCCAGTTTTTTGAGACGTAAGAAATGTAAAATTCTCCGATGAAAGTAATGATTAATGAAGAGGTAAATATAACAATTGGTACAACAAAGACAAGCCATGTTCTAAGTTTCATATTCCATCCCTCCTTAAGAATTTTAACAGAATATAAGCTCAACGCTGAGTTCTTAATTTGTATTTTATCATAAATAATTGTGAAATTGTAAAGCTACATTAAATTTTCCTGCAATATAGTGAAAAAAACTGCCTGAGGAAACAGTGCTCAGGCAGTAATTTTTTATCCATAACAGTTTATTGATCTTCTGTTATCTTCTTCATTTCTTTTAAAACAAATGGATAAAGTTCTTCTATTAGTTTTTTAACTTGTTCAGAGTTTTTCGTTCTCCAGTCACGTTCAAGTATATCGGCAATTAATCTTGTATCTTGATTTGAGAATGCTTCAAGAGCTTGTTTAGCGAGTAAAGTTCGAGGTTTTATATACCAATTAATGATTCTCTCTGGAAGTTCTGTTTTTTCATATTCAAATTTTTCACCATTCACCCAAGCGCATATTTCTATTGCAACGTCATCATCAACACCTTTTATTTTACCTTTGTTTAGAACATTTACAACAAATCTTCTTCTTGTTCCATTAACTACACTATCTATAAAAGGTACGTGTTGTTCACCGCTTAATTTACTACCATCAAGTAATTCATCAACCATATTTTTCCACTCTTCGCTTAACCCTGGAATATTATTTACTGAATTTTTTATGTTTTCAAATTTCACCCCATCCTCTATAGCTCGG
>JBCNVJ010000009.1:0-8423 GCA_039630255.1 Fervidobacterium sp.
GAGACCGCACAATCTCTAAGAGGTCACTTCTTGTAAGTTAACTGCTCAATCTACACCCCTAAATACAGGAGTAAACGTCACGGAAGGATAATCAGGATAGCAGGTGCAAAACACAACAATTGGCAAAATATAACTGTTGAATTTCCGCTTGGAACATTTATATGCGTAACAGGTGTCAGTGGTTCTGGAAAGAGTTCTTTAATATTGGATACTCTCTATCCTGCAATCTCTAATAAATTGTACAAAACAAAATATGAAGCTGGCGGATATGAAAGAATAGAAGGTGTTGAATGGATAGACAAAATAATTGCTATAGATCAGTCTCCGATAGGTAGAACTCCAAGAAGTAATCCAGCTACCTATACAAAGGTTTTCGACAATATTAGAGAATTATTTGCAATGACACCAGAAGCAAAGGCGCGAGGTTATGATAAAGGTAGGTTCAGTTTCAATGTTAAGGGTGGAAGATGTGAAGCTTGTAGTGGACAAGGTGTTGTGAAGATTGAAATGATGTTTCTTCCAGAAGTTTACGTTGAATGTGAGGTGTGTAAAGGTAAAAGGTACAATTCCGAAACCTTAGAAGTAACGTACAAGGGCAAAAACATTGCAGATGTGCTTGATATGACTGTCGATGAAGCGCTTGAATTTTTCAAAAATATACCGACTATAAAGGATACACTTCAAGTACTATCAGATGTTGGACTTGGCTACATAAAACTTGGACAACCAGCTACTACACTATCAGGTGGTGAAGCACAAAGGGTAAAATTGGCAGCCGAGCTTAGAAAAAAAGCAACGGGAAAAACTTTGTATATACTCGACGAGCCGACGGTTGGGTTGCATTTTGAAGATGTTAAAAAGTTGATAGATGTACTTAATAGATTGGTTGATAAAGGCAATACTGTTATTGTTATCGAACACAACTTGGACATAATAAAATGTGCAGATTACATAATCGACCTTGGACCGGATGGTGGAGACAATGGAGGATATGTTGTTGCAACTGGAACTCCAGAAGAGGTTGCGACAAATGTTAATTCTTGGACGGGTAAATATCTAAAGTCGGTTCTTTGGAGGGATTAATTTGGCATTTCAAATTTATATAGCAAGTAAGAATAAACATAAAGCTTATGAAATCAAACTTGTTGCGCCTGAGTTTGTTGAATTGTTAAATGTAGATACCGAGATAGATGTCGTTGAGGATGGTGAAACTTTTCTTGAGAACTCAATTATAAAAGCTATAGAGTATGGAAAATACGTAAATGGACCAGTTATAGCTGATGATTCGGGACTTTCTATAAAAGCTCTTGATGGATTTCCTGGTGTTATGTCTGCAAGATACATGGAAGGTGCAAGTTATGTTCAGAAAATGGAAAGTATCCTTCAATTAATGAAGAATTTTAAGAGTCAAGAAGAAAGAAAAGCAAGATTTGTTTGTGTTGCCTCGTATTATAACCCACTCAATAATTTTTTAGTTTCTGTGGAAGGTTATGTTGAAGGTATGATCGCATATCAGATACTTGGTGATAAAGGCTTTGGATACGATCCGATATTCATTCCTGAAGGATATGATAAGACATTTGGTGAGCTTGGGGAAGATGTAAAAAAAATTATAAGCCACAGAAGCAAGGCCTTTAGAAAATTGTTTGACATACTAATCAAGCTTGGAGAATTAAATGATCATACGGAAGTGATGTAGAATGTTTATTATAAACGCAGATAGGTTGTTAAGTCCAGTTGTTCAACCATCTAAAGGTGATCAAATGAAATGTATAACAGAAGATTTCGACGTGGACATAGTTATCGAAGATGGAAAGATTGTAGACATTAGAAAACACAAAAATGCGCATATACATGCATCGTTGGTAACTCCCGGATTTTTTGATGCGCATACCCATATACCTTTTATTGGATCGAGAGCAAAAGAATTCTTAATGAGAGCTAAGGGTAAGAGTTATATTGATATATTAAACGCTGGTGGAGGAATTTACTATACATCAAGATTTGTTAGAAATGCAACGGAAGATGAGTTATATCTTGTTAGTAAATCTTATATCGATAAACTTACTTCTTATGGTGTTGTTGGTTTGGAGTGTAAGAGTGGTTACGGACTTGATTTAGAAAACGAGTTAAAGCAACTGAGAGTTATAAAAAGATTGAAAACTGACTTACCAAATAAAATTGCAAGCACGTTTCTAGGGCTTCATGCAAAACCTTTAATAAACTCTGAAAAGAAAGACGAAAATACTGTTAAAGAGTACATTGAAGCTATGAAAAATTTACTTGACGTTGTTAAAGTAGAAAAATTAGCCGAGTTTGTTGACGCGTTTGTTGATAAAGGTGTTTATTTACCACAAGAAGTTGAAAATTTCTTTTTAAAAGCCAAAGAGCTTGGTTTTAAAATCAGGTTGCACGCAGATGAGATAGAAAATGTTGGAGCATCAATATTTGGAGTTAAAATCGGGGCTTTGAGTGTTGATCATGTGCTGAAAATTTCAGATGAAGATATAAAAACGCTTTCAGCAAGCAACACAATGGTAACTTTAATGCCTTCTACAAGTTTTTACCTTGGTGAGTGTTATGCTCCTGCGAGAAAATTAATAGATTCTGGTATACCGGTAGCTTTAGGTTCTGATTTTAACCCGGGCTCGTGTCCAATTTATTTACCGGCTTTCGTAATGCATTTAGCTATTAGATTTCTAAGGATGGAACCAGAAGAAGTATTAAACGCATACACGGTTAATAGTGCTCATTTGCTTGGATTTAAATCTGGAATTATTAAACCAGATTTTCCGGCTGATTTGATACTTTGGAAAACGTCAGATTTTCTTGATGTAGCTTACATGTTCCAAGAAAATTTTGTTGAACATGTTTTCATAGATGGAAGGATGGTAGTTTGAAAAAAGCTGATTTTGTTGTTATTTTTATTATAATTTTCATCTCGTTTGTAAGCATTCTGTTTGGAAAGTTTAGAATCTTACCAAATACGAGGGAAGTAGTTGTAAAAATAGCTGGTCAAGAAACTTACAAGATATTTAAACCAGGTAATTTGGAGATTAAAAATAAGCAGGGAAAATACATAACAACCTTACATTACGACGGAAGATTAATTTGGGTAACTGATTCGGATTGTCCTGATAAAATTTGTGAAAAGACTGGTAGAGTTGGACCGGGAGGAAGTATAATATGTGTCCCCAATCGGATGATAATAGAATTCAGAAGTTCTCAAAAGAACGTAGACGCACAGACGTGGTAATATTTGGTGTCTTTACAGCACTTAGTAGTGTGGTATACGTGGTCGAAGGTTTGATTCCGTTTCCCGTGCCAGGAGGAAAATGGGGATTTTCTAATTTTCTTGTCTTGTACTTTTCATATTACGAAAATATATCTGATGCTGTATTACTTGCGGTGTTGAAATCTTTGCTTGGTTCGATATTGTCTGGTACTTTTCTTACACCAGGCTTTTTCATGGGATTTTTTGGTAGTTTAAGTGCTGCTTTTTTCCAAGGACTAGTTTCAAAATCAAATCTGTTCAGTATTGTTGGTGTTAGTATCATAGGTATGGTAACGAACAACATTACACAATTTCTGGTTGGTAGTATGCTTATAAGCTCTACTGCAATTTATGGATTATTACCCGTTGTAATGTTACTCGGAATATTCTCAGCGGTAGCTAACTCTTACCTTGCAAAGCAAACAAACGATATTCGAAGGTCGAAACTAAAAATTGATAATCCTGAATCTGAGAAAGTTTTAGAAAAGTAAGTGAAAGAGCAGTTGTGTTGAATTATTCAAAAAGTGAGGTGAGGATAATGGTCAAAAGGTCTGACTTCCCGAAAAATTTTGTTTTTGGTACAGCCACGGCGGCTTATCAAATAGAAGGCGCTGCAAAGGAAGATGGAAGAGGTCCGTCCATTTGGGATGTCTTTTCTCACACATCAGGCAAAATTCTTAATGGTGACACCGGTGATATTGCTTGTGATCATTATCATAGATTTAAAGAAGATGTAGCTATAATGAAAGAGATAGGACTTGATGCGTATAGATTTTCCATCTCTTGGTCAAGGGTTATGCCAGATGGAAAAAATATAAATCAAAAAGGACTTGATTTCTATAATCGATTAGTTGACGAATTGCTTGAACATAACATAATACCTTTCATAACACTCTATCATTGGGATTTACCATATGCTTTGTATGAAAAAGGTGGATGGTTAAATTCAGATATTGCCATGTACTTTAGAGCATATGCAACATTGATGTTTAATGAACTTGGAGATAGGGTAAAACACTGGATAACACTGAATGAACCATGGTGTTCATCTTTCCTTGGGTATTTCACTGGAGAACATGCACCAGGGCATAAGAATTTACAAGAAGCTATCATAGCCGCACATAATTTATTACGTTCACATGGACATGCTGTGATGGCATTTAGGGAAGAAATAAAAGATGGCCAAATTGGTATAACAAACGTTGCAATGAAAGTAGAACCAGGTGATTCAAGACCAGAAAGCTTTTTAATGGCAAGCATTGTGGACAAAGTTGTTAACGCGTGGTTTTATGATCCTGTAGTGTTTGGAAAATATCCAGAAGAAGCTGTGAGAAGTTATATTGAGAGGGGAATAAATGTACCAGAAGATGAGCAAAATATAATATCAACACCGATAGATTTCTTTGGTGTTAACTACTATACTCGAATTTTAGTTATACATGATGAAAGCAATCCGATGAGATTTTCTTACGTACAAGGTAACCTTCCAAAGACGGAGATGGGATGGGAAATTTATCCGCAAGGACTGTTTGACATGCTTGTTTATCTTAAGGAGAGGTATAAATTACCTTTGTATATCACCGAAAATGGTATGGCGGGACCTGACAAAGTAGTGAATGGAAAAGTAGAGGACGACTACAGAGTAGAATATCTCGTAAAACATTTTGAAAAAGCACTTGAAGCTATAAACGCAGGTGTAAACTTAAAAGGATATTTCATATGGTCATTTATGGACAACTTCGAATGGGCGTATGGTTATTCAAAAAGGTTTGGTATTGTTTACATAGATTACAACACACAGAAACGAATATTGAAGAAAAGTGCTTACTGGCTTAAGGAATTCTTGAAAAGCTGAACCTAAAGCTAAATCCGGGATTTGTCCAAGATTAGATCCCGGATTTTTGTTTATTTAATTCCATATAATCGTTCCTTTGGGCTAACTATCTCGGTGATTCTAACGCCAAAGTTTTCGTCTATCACGACAACTTCACCGCGAGCTATTAACTTATTGTTAACATATACATCAACAGGTTCGCCGGTGAGTTTATCCAATTCTATAAGCGAACCAACGCCAAGCTCCATAACTTCTTTTAGTGTTAGTTTGGTTCGTCCAAGCTCAACTGTAACATTTAGTGGTACATCAAAAAGTAATTGCAATCTTTCATCGATAACTTGTGGTTTTTCTTCAACAGTCGATGTTTTACCAAAATCTTCAAATTGAACAGGTCTTGCCGCTACCGCTGGTTTTTCTTCTTTTCGTGGAGGTGTAAATCCTTGTGAAACGGTAGTGGAAGGTTTTTGTACAGTTTGTGCAGCTGGTTTGGATTCAAAAGTAGTAATGCCAAAGATCATTTCATGCAATTTTTTTACAAAAGGTATAGGCATTGCGAGAAAGAACCTTGCCGATTCAAGTTCTTCTATAGACATATTGAAATTCACTTTCGCTACTTTCTCACTTTCATCGCCTATCGGCGGGAATTTAACATCTTGTTTACTGAAGTCCAATATCTCGACAGCAGGTGGGGTTATATTGACTGGTTTTTTGATCATATCTGATAGCGATGTCGCAGCAGAACCCATCATTTGATTCATTGATTCACCAACTGCACTTAATTTTAATTCATCAAGTTCATCGCTTTCTATTTTTCCAACGCCACCCATCATTATATCGGCAATCTGTGCAGCTGTTTTTTTCTCAAGCACAAGTGCGTTAAATCCTTCTACTGCTCCTTCAAAATGGATAACGACACAAACCTTTTCTCCTTTTATTTCCTCTCTGAGACTTTTTAGAGTTTTTACCTCGACCTCTGGTGTGGATATATCAACTTTCCTACCCAAAATATTTGACAGTGCAGTTGCGCCAGCACCGAGTATAATATTTCCAACTTCTCCTATCATGTCCTTTTCTATATCAGTCAACGATTCAACACTTGCAATTTGACCAAGTAAAGCATCAAGTTCTTCTTGAGAAAGAAATTCGTTACCCATCATCATTCTTCTCCACCTTCCTCTATGACTTGAGTGATTTTAACTGCGTAATTTCCTTTGTATTGACCTGGTTTTCCAAAAAACTTTACCCTTCCATTAACCTCAACTTTTATAGGTTCGTCATAGTGTTCTTTCAGTCTTATTACATCTCCTGCCTCCAAGGTGAGTATCTCACCAAGAGTCAAAGTTGTTTCTCCAATCTTTGCAATAACTTCTACTTTTGTCTTTTTTATGTTCTCCTTTAGATTATCAATTAACTCTTGAGTGATTTCTTTTTGCTTTACCTTAAACCAACTCTGTGTTGTTAATTTTTCACCTATAGGTTCAATAACAGATGAAGGCCAGCATATACTCATATAACCTTCGACTTTTCCAAAATTTACAAAAAATGTAACTGCAAGAACCATTTCATTACTTGGTACGATCTGGACAAATTGTGGGTTAGTCTCTGTTGATTCAACAACAGGGATAAAAGGATGTATTGAGATCCAAGCTTGTGAGAGTGCCGTGAGTATATTTACTATCTCTTTCTTAATTATTCCCATCTCTATTTCAGTTGGTATTCTTTTAACATCAACAATTTCACCTGGTCCTCCAAGTAACACATCCAATATGCCATAGAATATTTCAAGGCTTGTGTTAAGTATCGCGCTCCCAACAAATTCCCTTGCTGTGAAAATTGTTATAAAAGAAGGATTGCCTATGGATTTCATGTACTCATCATATGTAAGCTGGTCTATACCAACAACGTTGACAGAGGTAAAAGATCTTAATTTTCCAGAGAAATACGTTGAGACACTTCTTGCAAAATTTTCATGAATCATTTGAACTGTTCTGATTTGCTCTTTAGAAAATTTTTGGGGGCGTAAAAAATCATAGGTGCGAATCTTTTTTTCTTCGCGTTCTTTCTTTACTTCCTCTATACTAACTTCACCTTGGGATAGTGCAGATAACAAACGATCTATTTCCTCTTGACTAAGTACATCTGACAAGTGAGACACCTCACTCTCTCAATTACTGATCGTTAACCATTTACTGTGACACACATGGTCACAAGCAAGTGTGCAAAAAATTTTAGATTGCGAATTTACTGAACACTGCTTATTGATTTGATGTATATGTAAACATTAATAACGCCGAATTTTTCCTTTTCACCGGTGAACCCCGTGATTTCATTCACCGCCTCGCGTATCTGCTTTTTCAACAAATCAAGCCCTGCTGGAGTGGTAAGCTCAAATCTTTCTTTGCTTAAAAATATGGTACTTAGAGCATCCATAATTTCATCATTTTTGTCAGCCACAGCAGCTCTGCACGGTTCACTTCCGACAAGCAGAGTTAGGGAATCTATAACTACCACATCTCTTCCACCCTTAAGCATAAACGTCTGGAACTTACCAGCTTGTATAACAACGGCTTTAATTTGCGTAGGTGTTGTCATTTGTTGTTCTTGTTGTGTTTCCTGTGGCTGTTTGTTGGAGCCTAAGACAAAAAACACAGTCAAGCTAACAGCCAACGAAATAACTAGAGGAATAGCTAACATTTTCACGATATCCATTACGGGATTTTTTTTCTTACCACCTTGTTCTTGTTGTTCGATATCCTCTGGCACTGTTATCCACCCCTTGTCTCACGCTTTATCATTATCTCAATTTTTCTGTGTTTGTTTCTTGTTATTTCTACATCTCTATTATACTTAGATGTTATTTGCGCTTTTTTTGTTTGATATTCATTAAAGTTTATTTTACCGCTTTCATAATCGCTTTGAAGTTTTGAGATGTCGAAATCGTAGTTTGCCTTCAAAGATTTAAGCTCTTTGTTTACATCCACATCGCCTTTTCCGATGGGGACGAATCTTTCAGGCGAATAAAAATAATCAATGTCAAACAACCCTGTCCTTATATCAGCTAATCTTAAAACATACCTTTTTTGCCTTAATTGCGTTAATAAAAAATTAACTACACTTGATGCCCTTGCGCTGCTCAAATGCCAATTTGACGGGTATATAGAATCTGGTGTAACTGGTCTGTCATCTGCATAACCTCTTACTTCTAAAATATTCGACGTGTGTTCAATCACTACAGCACCGAGTTTTTCGATTATTTCTTTTGCTTCCGCAGTTAGCCTTGCACTACCAGGATCGAATATTTTAAAATTACTAAGT
>JBCNVJ010000090.1:0-8309 GCA_039630255.1 Fervidobacterium sp.
CAGTAAATTTTGGAATTTTTTTAATGTCAAATTCTTTTAGAAATTTGAGTAAGAATTTAGCCGCTGTGTCATATATTGGATCTTTGAAGTCGGCAACTGATATAGCGATAGAAGGTATACCTGCGATAGCTCCTTCAAGTGCTCCGCTGACTGTACCAGAATATACAACATCTGTACCTAAGTTTTCTCCACGATTTATTCCACTAATTACTACATCCGGTATTAGATTCTTGTCTTTGTAGATCACGTCAAGTCCTATTTTTACACAATCAGCAGGTGTACCACTAACAGCGTACATTTCAAATGGTTCGTTTATGTCAAGCTTTCTTGCCCATAATGGGAAGCGCAAGGTTATTCCGTGTCCTACCGCACTCTGTTCTGATTCAGGAGCAGAGACTACCACATAGTGCTCTTTACTTAAGTATCTTGCTGCGCATAGTATACCAGGTGCTGTAATTCCATCGTCGTTGACAAGCAGTATGTTCATTGTTCTCACCTCATTGTTTTGTTTATGTGTATAGTGCCTGTTATGAGTTGGACTGAGAAATTAATGCTCTAATGTGCTATTATAACTTTTCAATTAGTTCTTTTACTTTATTAATGCCGTCTTCCAAGGTATAAGTTCCCATTATCTCACCTTTGTAAAAGACTGCTACACCATTCTTAATGCCAGCTATACCTATATCGGCACCTTTACCTTCTCCGATACCATTAACAATACAACCTAAGACTGATATGGTTATATCTTTACTTATGTTGATGACTTTCTTTTCAATTTCAAGAGCAATTTTCTCGACGTCGAATACTGCTCTTGCGCAAGTTGGGCAAGCAATTACATTAGGACCTGCTCTTAACTTCAGAAATGTAAGTATTTTTTTTGCTGCAATTACTTCATTAACAGGATCACCTGCTATAGATATTCTAATTGTGTCAACCAATCCTTCGGATATAAGTACGCCGAGTGCTAGGGAAGACTTTATAAGTGAATTGTATAAAGTTCCAGCTTCGGTGACTCCAACGTGCAAAGGATAATCAACTAATTGTGCGATATATCTGTTTGCTTGTATAGTTTCGATTACATCTGAGCTTTTTACCGATACAACTATATTTTCAAAACCATATTTTTCGAGTATTCTAACTTCGCGTAAAGCAGCTTCACCAAGCGCTTTGAAATGTGGCAGGTTTTCTAAGTCCTTAGGTAAAGATCCACTGTTTGCTCCAACTCTTATTGGTATACCATACTCTTTTGCTACTTTAACAATTTCGACAACTTTTTCTTCACTGCCAATGTTGCCCGGATTTATTCTAATTTTATCAGCGCCACACTTTATACATTCTATTGCTATGCGATAATCGAAGTGTACATCGCCAACTATGGGTACTGAAACGTATTTTTTCAACTCTTTGATGGTTTTGGCACTTTCTATGTCTGGTAAAGAAACCCTAATTATTTCACATCCTGCTTTTACAAGTTGGTCAATCTGTTGCAATGTTGCTTGAACGTCTTTTGTATCAGTATTTGTCATCGATTGTATGGCTATTGGATTACCTCCACCGATTAGCACATTTCCAACTTTTACTATTTTTGATTTTCTCAACATAATCACCTCATATTGCTTTATTTTGCAAAGAATCTGCTCACATCTAGGAATGTGATGAGAAAGACAAGCCCAAGCAATAGGAAAAACCCTATCGTATGGATTATGTTTTCTACATTTCTGTTTATTTTTCTTCTTGAAAGCATTTCGATTACTGCAAAAACAATTCTTCCACCGTCAAGAGCTGGTAATGGGAAAAGATTGAATATTCCGAGGTTTATAGTGATGATTGCAACAATTGTCAATATAGTTTCCAGTCCTACCTGCGCAGCTTGACCTATGATTTGTACCATCCCAACAGGACCTGTTACATCTTGCAAATTCCGACCTAAGAAGATACCAGGTAGTGTTCGCCATATGTACAATGCAAGTCTGTTACTACGTGCGAACGCTATTGATATACCTCTCAGTCCTTTTGGTTTAAATTTCTGAGCAGCAGGTTCAAGTACACCGGGGACAGATAGTACATCAATTAACTTCGACTTTTCTAAGGTAATTTGTGTAGTTTCGCCTGCATTTGTCTGAATTATTACGTTTACTTTTTCAGAAACTGGTCTGAGAACACTTTCTACAAAGTCACCATTTGTGGTAAAGTAAAGTTCGTCTGGCTTCAAGTTGAGGGATGTCAATAAATCAATTAAATCTGTGCTTCCATTTATCCTCAATCCATCAACTTCCAATATTTTATCACCCTTCTTAAACGGCGGAATATCTTTTGCAAATACGTTTGAAAATTGTCCATAATATATCCCTATGGTATATCTTTCTGGTAGTGAGGATACATTATCTACAACACCTCGCAATTCACCAAAATCAGATTTTATGTTGACAAATTCTTTTTTGTAATTTTTCATATACATTTGAAAATCTAGATTATTTACACTCAATATTTTTCCACCAATGTTTCCCTTGACGTCTTTCATGTACACGTAATATTGTTCCTTTGACAATCTTGGCGTAACTGATATCTGTAAAAGTTTGTCGTTTCTAAAAATTTCAAGTGTTATAGTTCTTCCTTTACGGATAATGCTTGTCATATCTACGTTATCAAAGACGTATTTACCATTTATTTTAAGTACTATGTCCCCACTTTCCAATCCAGCTTGTTGAGCTGGTGAGCCAGGAATTACTTTGTCAATGACTATAGGTGTGTAGCCCCAGAAAGATATTATTAATACGAAAAGCATATAACCTGCCAGAATCGAGAATAGTGGGCCAGCAAAAACAATAAGAAACCTCTTCCACGCGCTCACACCATACAGTGAATCTGGATCTTCTTCTTCAGCTGGGTCTTCTCCTTTCAACCTTACGTAACCTCCAAGTGGAAAAACATTAATTCTGAAGTCGGTTTTTCTTCCTTTCTTTCTGAATATTTCTGGACCGAAACCTATAGCAAATTCATGAACTTTGACACCAAAAATTCTGGCAAACATGAAATGTCCCAATTCATGGACAACAACTATAAACATAAATACGAGTAAAAATGAGATGATGTTGATTAATATCGCCATATTTGTAACCTCCTGGATGCAGTTTAATTTTGCAAATTTTTATTTGCTACTTCTTGTGCAATTTTTCTTGTTAATTTATCAACTTGATAGATATCTTCTATATCATTAACTTTCAAGTTTAGATTGGTAATTTGTTCCACACTTTGTACAATTATTTTTTCGATTGTACCAAACTTGATTTTGCCGTTTAGAAAATATTCTACAGCCACTTCGTCAGCACTGTTGAAGGCAATTCTTTCGACAAGTGTGTACTTTTTAGCAATGTCAAGCCCAAAGAAGAAAAGTGGATACTTTTCTTTTTCAACAGGCAACAAGCGCATGTCAAAATCTTCAACCTTAGATACATACGATTCATATTCTCTAAGCGGGTAAGTCAAAGCATACGCTATTGGAACTTTCATGTCAGGTTTGCCAGCATGTATTTTAACAGTACCATCTTTTAAGAATACCACACCATGTATGAAACTTGAGGGATTTATGTAAACTTCTATATTCTCATATGGTAAGTCAAACAGCTCGTGAGCTTCAACTACTTCAAAGAATTTGTTAACCATCGTTGCTGAATCTACAGTTATTCTGCCACCCATATTCCACGTTGGATGTTTAAGAATTTCCTTAGGAGTCATATTTGAAATTCTTTCTAATGGAACATCCCTTACGGCTCCTCCGGAAGCTGTCAATATGATGTGGTGTATATGTGGTTCATAAAGTTGGAATATCGCCGAATGTTCACTATCTACAGGAATAATCTCTACTTTGTTAAGGCTTGCCAACTTCTTTACGAAATCACCCGCGCAAACCATTGCTTCCTTTGTCGCAAGTGCTATTCTTTTTGTGTAATTCAAAGCTTTTAACGTAGCTTTGACACCTTCAAAACCTGGAATAGCACATATAACTATATCCGGCGATGTTTTTTCAAGTAATTCTTCAACACTTTCAACTTTAATGCCAGCTGACAATTCCAAATAACTATGGTAATATTCAATACCATGTTCCTTAATAATTCCTTCGGCTGTATTTCTATTTTTTCCAAAAGATATTCCAACTATTTTAAATTTATTTAATTTTTTTATTACATCGACTGCTTGAGTGCCTATGGAACCTGTGGCACCAAGTATTACAATGGTTTTTTCTTCCAACGTATATACACCACCTTGCCGTTTTTAACTTCTGCACTGACTTCGTTTCTGAGCGTTTCATTACTTACGCCGAGTGGTGACTCGATACACATCTTACCGTTAAATTTATATTTGAATCCATCAATAGAAAATTCTGCTTCGCAAAGTGGTATGAACGACCAAGTTTCACCGACTGATGCTTTGAAGTTGTAACTGCCAGCGCAAAGTACTCCAAGCTCACAATTTTCTGAGACTGCGGTTATATTTTTGTATTTACTTATCAAACCTATCATTGCAAGGATCATATCGACTCTTTCACCTTGCCAATTTAGAATTTCTATTTCTGTTGCACCGTGTTTGAAAGCATAATTGATTGCAAGTTCGAGATCAGTTTCGTCTTTTTCGTGTGGATAAACTTGTATTCTCACACCTTTGTTTTCGAAGTACTCTAAGGTTGTATCAGATATGGAATCTAGATCACCAATGATAACATTGGGCAGAACATTTCTTCTTCTAAGTTCCTCCGCTCCGCCATCAGCTGCTATGATTAATTCTCCGGTTATGTACATTGTTCCATTTGTCATTCCGTTGAGAACAATGGTGGCTTTCATGTTATCACCTCGGAGAAAATTTGTCGAAAGATTTTTAATTTTATATTACTATCAAATCCTTTTCGATGTAAAGTTTTGCTAAAAGCATCATCTGTCCCCATCCGTATGCACAACCGTACCTTACGTGAAGTTCGCTTTCATCTTTGATGAATGTTTTATCTTTTATCGTTACTATCGTTTCGTTATCACCTGTAGGCTGTAGAATAATTTCTACAAATGATCGGTAACCATCTTCGTACTCATACCACCAAAATGACAACAATCGTTCTTTGATAATAGTCACTATTTTTCCAGTGTCAGTAACAACTTCACCATCTGTGAGTCGAAACCACCTGAAGTAGATTTCTCCATCTTCCGAAATTTTCATACCATCTGTAAACCAAGGGTCCCAACCATTTTTGTTGAAAAATACCTTCCATACCTTATCAACAGGAGCTTTGAATCTTTCGTTGAATTCCATTTCCATAAGGCTTAAGTTTGTACTCACTTCCTAACCTCCTTTGAACTTTGAATCTCAATCCAAATCTGTTTTACCTTGGCTATATCTTCTGCATGTTCTGGGTTATCTCCAGGAGTTTCAAGAATTAATGGTAAGGATGAAAAAACAGAGTTTGAAAGAAAGGCTTTCAGTCCACTCTTATTAAGCTTACCATTTCCGATGTTCTCGTGTCGGTCTTTGTTAGAACCAAGTTCACCTTTTGTATCGTTAAGATGAACAAATTTGAGTCTTTCAATTCCTATATTCGTTTCTATTTCTCTAATTAATTCTTCGATTCCTGATTCATTAGTTATATTATATCCAGCATCGTAACCATGGCATGTATCGAAAGTCACACCGATCCTGTCAGGATAATCGCACATTTGTATGATGGTTTTCATTTGGGAAAAATTGTATCCAATGTTTCCACCTTTCTTAACAACGTTTTCAAGCAGCACATGTACGTTTTTTACATTTTTCATAACTAAATTGAGTGCTCGTACTATCCTTTCTACACCTATTTGCTCACCTTTACCAAGATGGCTGCCTGGATGGATGTTGAAATATTTTATGCCAAGTTTCAAGCAGATTTTCATTTCAATTTCTAACAATTGTACAGATTTTTCCCATACATCGTCCCTGGGACTTGCTATGTTAATTAGATAACCAGAATGGCACAAAAAATATTCTGGGTTCAAGTTATATTTCTTTACATTACGTAGAAAGTACACGATATCGTCCTCAGATGGTAGTTTTGGTTGCCACTGACGCGGATTATGCGGGAAGATTTGGAACGCATTCCCTCCTATTTCTATCGTCTCTTTTGGAACTTTTGAAAACCCTCCACCTATCGGCATGTGTGCTCCAATTATGAGTTCTTCTTTCATTTTTAACACCTCAAATTCGCAAATTCTTTTTTGAAAGCCTATAAATAATTATATCTTAAAATTCTGATTTGTGGTACTTAGCTTCTACCTAGCTTTTTTGTTTGAATGAAGAGTTAGGTATCAATTCTCTTCTCCTAAAGAAAATGAAAGTAAAGTTATTTTTTCTTTTAGATTATCTATCTCTTCCATCATACGGAGCAATTCTTCTTCAAGACTTTGTTTCTGCTGAGTAAGCTCAATGAGCTTTATGTAGTCAAATGTGGAATTTATCTTCTTATCTAAGTCGTCTATTTCTTTTGTTATTTGATCTTCCCTTTGTTGCATTTCTTCTAAGCGTTTCTTCAAGCTTTTGAGTTGATTTTTTAACTTCTTTTTCTCTTCGAAGTCTAAGTTCTTTTTCTTCTCGTCTTTTTTAACTTGCTTTGCGAAAAACATCGGTTTGTCGACTTCTATTATGGTACTATCTTTTATACTTAAGAATCTGTTGCATACGTTCTTAATTAACTCAACATCGTGTGATACAATTATAATGCTGCCAGAATATTCTTTCAGGGCTTCTTCTAACGCTTCTACAGTTTCTAAATCCATATGGTTAGTTGGTTCATCTAAAATTAGCAAATTTGGTCTTCGAAGAAGTATTTTTGCAAGCGCAAGTATTTGCCTTTCACCACCACTGAGTGAATCAACAGATTTAAACACGTCCTCTCCCCTAAAACCAAAACGCCCTGCATAAGCTCTGATTATGTAATCTGGTTTATCTGACATTTCTTCGAATAGTTCATCAAAAACTGTATTTTCAAGGTTAAGTTGATCAACAAATTGGTCAACATAAGCAATGTTTACTTTGTAACCATACTTCACATTTCCAGAATATGGTATTTGATTTGATATTATCTTGAGTAATGTAGTCTTCCCGGAACCGTTCGGTCCAACTAAGGCTACTTTGTCTTTTTGATACACAGTGAACGAGGCATTCTTCAAAAGGTTGTTCCAATTAACATTCTCAACTTGCAATACAATATAGCCCGTATCTTCTGGTTCAGGTATTTTTATTCTCCTTTGCTCTTCTTCAAGGTAAAGATTTGGCATTTTTTCAAGTTCTTCAAGCATTTTTTCAAGTATTTTTTCTTTGCTTTTTGCTTGTTTGGTAAATTTTTCTCTCCCCCATTTTTTGTATCTTTCTATAATTGTTTTCAACCGTTCAATCTCTCTTTGGATATTTGCTAATTGACGTCTTTGAGTTTCCATGATTCTTTGCCGTTCAATGTGGTAATGTTCAAAATCCATGTCAAATATCCAAACTTTCTCGTTATTAATTTCCCAAAATTTTTTGCATACACTTCGTAGGAAGTCTCTATCGTGAGAGATTATAATGTATCCACCTTTAAATGAATTTAGGAGGTTTTTGAGATATTCTATGCTTTCTATGTCTAAAAAATTCGTAGGTTCATCGAGTAATAGAAAATCTGGTTCCTCAATAAAAAGTCTACCAAGTTGAAGCTTTGTCTTTTCACCTCCACTGAATGTTGATATATCTCTATGCCAATCTGCTTCTTTGAATCCCAATCCTTTGAGTATGCTTCTGACTTGTTTTTCTTTTTCCGGTGTATTGGCTACTTTGGAATAATATTCAAAAGGAGATTGCCCATCAAAAGTTCTGTACTGATCCATATAGAGTACTTTTCCAGAGCAAGCAATCTCTCCGTTGTATTCATTAAATAAACCAGCAATAGCTTTTAAAAGTGTACTCTTACCAGAACCATTTTTTCCCATAAGACCTATTCTATCTTTGGGGAAGACCGTTGCATTGAAGTTTGTGAACAAAGTTTTTTGGGGGAAAGATATACTCAAATTTGATATACTTATCACTTTACAGCCTTCCTTTCTTGGTTTTTTTTTAAGATTACAGCAAATTTTTTATACTCATAGGTTGACTTAAGAATATTTTAACTTTCTTGGGTAGCAAATTAATCGCTATGTAAGTTGAAAAGAATAATGCACTAAAAGTTATGTACCAGTAATTTTTTAAATGCCTTTCTGTTATGTTAAATCCAAATGTTGAAAGCAATAGCATCAATATTCCGCCGAACAAAATGTGGTATCCAA
>JBCNVJ010000091.1:0-4561 GCA_039630255.1 Fervidobacterium sp.
AGCGTGTTTCGTTTGGTATAGTGTTTTTATTAACCGTTATGTGGCAATATCCTAAGGCTGCCTCAGCTGCTTTACCAGTAACGTTTAGTGGTGTGAGATCAACAAGCATAAGGTGTGTATCAGTTCCTCCCGATACTATTCGCAATCCTCTCTGTTCAAGTGCATTTGCAAGTGCTTTTGCATTCTTAACTATTTGTTTTTGGTATTCTTTGAATTCTTCTGTTAATGCTTCTTTAAAGCATACTGCCTTAGCTGCAATGACGTGCATAAGTGGTCCACCTTGGATACCTGGGAAGATGGTTTTGTTTATAGCTTTGTAAATTTCCTCATCGTTAGTAAGAATTAAACCACCACGTGGCCCTCTAAGCGTTTTATGCGTTGTACTCGTAACAACATGGGCATATTCAACTGGATTTGGATAAATACCAGCTGCAACAAGACCAGCAAAATGTGCCATATCAACTACAAGATATGCTCCAACTTCATCGGCAATTTCTCTGAATTTCTTAAAGTCTATAATTCGCGAATAAGCGCTACCACCTGCAACTATAATCTTTGGACGGTGTTCAAGTGCTAGTTTTTTAACTTCCTCATAGTCTATCATTTCCGTTTTGGGATTAACACCATATTGGACCACTTTGTAGATCTGACCGGAAAAGTTAACGTTAGCTCCATGCGTTAGATGTCCTCCGTGACTTAATGACATTCCCATCAATACACTACCGGGTTCTGCCAATGCAAAGTAAGCTCCCATGTTTGCCTGTGAACCTGAGTGTGGCTGAACATTTGCATATTTTGCGTTGAAAAGCTTCTTCGCTCTTTCTCTTGCAAGTGTCTCTGCCACATCAACCCATTCGCAACCACCGTAGTACCTTTTTTTTGGATAACCTTCCGCATACTTGTTTGTTAATACACTTCCCATTGCCTCCATAACTGCTGGTGAGACAAAATTTTCCGAAGCTATCAACTCAAGACCATACTCTTGTCTTTCAAATTCTTTAATTATTACTTCGTATATCTCTGGATCTGCTTGCTTTACAAACTCCCACACGATCAACACCTCCAGATAGTTTTTTCATAATCTAAAATGAGTAAGTTAGAATTCAGAGAAATTAAATAGATCGATTTATTCGATCTTAGCATGTTTAACTGTAGTTCTCAACATAATTATATCTTATATCAAAAAAATCGTGGAGTTTTAAAAACCCCACGATTAATTGAAAATAAGTATGTTTTTAAAGTTTTACACATCAAAATTTATTAATACTTATTTTTGATATTTCTTAAGGTACTCTGTTAAAAATCCTTTGATTGTGCTGGTCATGGTGCTTACGATCTCTTTTGTTATTGTATATAAACCTTCAAGTTTACCAGCTTCTTCAAGCTCTTTAAAATCTCCCCTCTGTGGAATTCTATTATACAAAACCTTACCAAATGCTTTTCTCATTTCTGAGTGTACCTGAGGAAATTTAGAATAACTGTACATCATGATTTCATTTACAAGCTGTTCATAATTATTTGAAATAAACCTGTCAGGAGTTTGTTGGATAATTTCCCTTATTTCTTCCTTATGTTTCGAATAAAACATTAAATAAAGAAGGTAATTGTCATAAGTATAGTGAGCATTGTTAAGCATTTTCATGGTCGTTTTGTCAAACAAACCTGTCAAAACTTCCCAGAAAGTTCCTGGACATTCGTGGTATGGTTGAAAAAGATCTTGCATATAGTGAAGAGCATAAGAAAGAAACCGATATCCCCAATACTCATCGTTCTTAGCAAATGCTTGTTTTGACATTTCTATAAAGTACAAAAAAGATCTGTCGCCTTCGAAGGCTTCTATAATACCGAGTTTGTATCGCATGTGTCTAACACCTTGACTGTTACCTATTAAAGCCTGTAATAAAGAAAGGTTTAAACCTTCATCCATTCCAAAATCAGGAAATTGAGCATAAATTGTAAGTATTTGCCAAACTGGAAGCTTACCATCGGTAGGCATAGGATCTGGTGGAAATATCCCATCTCCAAGATCATCGAAAAATTTTCTTTTACCTGCAAAGTCTTCTTTGTAATAGTACTCTGAATTATAAACTCTTGTCTCCTTATAAGAATATGGAGTAACTATGACCAATCTTTCTTTGTCTATGTTAGTCGAGTTGACAACCAAATAAGTGTAAGTTTCATGACCACTCCAAGGAAGCACTATAATCTGAAAAACTAACAAGACCAAAACAGTTGAAATTGTAAAATTCTTCATAATTTTTTTCTCCTTATCTAATTTATTTTACTCAAATCATTGCTCGAAAAAATACAGGAGCAATTCCGGAAACCTTTTTGCCCATGCACTTTCTGAATGTATGGCGCCTTGATCTTCCATATAAACGATTTGTACATTTGTCTTCTTCTGAAGCAACTTGTACATATTGCGTGCGTCAATCACATAAATCTCTGGGTTTGAGCTTTCTTGAGTTCCAACATCCATATAAATCTTGGTAGGCTCTGGCACTTCAGTAAAAGTGACGAAATCAAATATTTTTTTATCTGCAAACCAAAATGCAGGACTCATGACACTCACTTTTGAAAATACATCGTTGTATTTAAATCCTATGTAAAGTGAAATAAGTCCACCAAGCGAGGAGCCTGCTATAGCTGTGTTGTCTCTATCTGGTAGTGTTCTGAAATTTTTGTCTATGTATGGCTTTAGCGTTTTAACGATGAATTCTGCGTAAAGATCACCCTTTCCACCGCCATAACTTTTGTCAACCCATGGCGAATATTCATTTCTTCTATCATTTCCCATGTTATATATTCCAACGATGATTATAGGCTTTATTAATCCTTCCTTGATAAAACTTTCGGTTGTTTCGTCAGCGCTCCATTCTATACCACTGAATGATGTTGAAGCATCGAATATGTTTTGCCCATCATGCATATACAAAACAGGGTAACGTTCGTTAGAAGAATCGTAATTTGGAGGAAGATAGATAATTATATTCCGAGAATTATTAAGTTCAGGGGAGTAGAAATCTTTGATTAATTTTATGTTTCCAGTATACGTTGATTTTAAACCAGCCATTTGCTTTTCCACAAAATCCCTCCAATGATAGATTTTTACGTTCAACGTAACATCACTATTCACTTCGAGTATCCGGTTGGGGATTTCTTCACCTTTCGCTCCTTTTTCAACACTTTCCCAGGATCCCCTCGTGAACTTGAATTCTATTTTACCACTAAAATCGAATGTTCCAACAAATATGTTTTCTTCTTTCCTCAATTGGTAATTTACATCCCCTGGGTTCCAACCGTTGAAATTTCCAGCTACATGCAACTTACTATCTTTTGGGGTATAGTCCGGTACCTCGACTACAAATGTTACTTTGTAACCAAAAAACATGGTTGCAAATATTAAAACTACAAAAAGCAAAATCTTTTTCATCAGATTTTACCCCCCTAAAGTTGTAATTTTTAAAATGCATTTATATTATATCACTAAACTAACCAAAAACCAAACATTTTAGACGTTATTTCGCTTAAACTAACCTTTCAAGCCACTTCCAACAAGTGATTTAACAAACAAATCCTGCAATAAGAAAAATAGTAAAAGCGTTGGGAATAGTGCGATCATTGTTGCAGCCATGATTATACCCCAATTGTTTGAAGATTCCGCGTTTATTATCATGTTTATAGCAACTTGAACGGTTTTCATGTCATCTTTCATTCCAACTATCATGGGCCATAAGTACATATTCCATGCATATGTAAAATTGATAATAGCAGCTCCACCAATAACTGGTCTTGAAAGCGGTAACACTACTTTAATAAGGTATTGTATAGGTGTTGCACCGTCTATCAAAGCAGCATCTTCATAATCTTTTGGAATAGTTTTAAAATGTTGCTGAAATAAGAACACATTCGTGGCACTTGCTGTAAATGGAATTATCATCGCCTGATAAGTATTTACCCATCCTAATTTACTGATTATTTGAAAAAGTGGTACTATCAATAAAATTTCTGCAGGTATGTACAATGTAGCGAATATTATTCCAAAAGAAATTCTTTCTCCTTTGAATCTGAAATTTGCATAAGAATAGCCGGCAAGTATTCCGGTGAATAGTTTACCTAAGGTTATTGAAATAGATATAACAAAACTATTCAATATCATCTTCCCAAATGGGACTATCTTAAACGCATCTGTATAGTTTTTTAAATTGAATCCTCTTGGGAGTATTTTTGGCGGGTAGGAAAATACAAACTCTGGTGGTTGCAAACTCATCGCAAGTGCTAAGAATATTGGAGCAAACATGAATACTGAAAACATGAATAACGCTATTTCAATTAGAGTTGTGTTTATTATCTTTTTTGCTCTTTTAGTCATTTAACTCACCCCTAAGTCATCATCATTGGTAATGTACACTTTTTCTACCCAATCTGAAATACACAAAAGTTACTATCACCATTATTAGAAATAAAATTATGCTTTGCGCTGATGCAGGACCTGCTTTGGAAAATCTAAACCCGTCAAGATATATTCTATATATTACGTTTGTTGTGTAATCACCAGGTC
>JBCNVJ010000092.1:0-2087 GCA_039630255.1 Fervidobacterium sp.
AAGGTATTTACATTATTGACCTTCAAAAGACTGTCAAACTCTTGGATGATGCGTACGATTTTGTTAGGGACGTTGCAAGCAAAGGAGGAACTATTCTCTTTGTTGGTACTAAGAAGCAAGCTCAACAAGTTGTAAAAAATGAAGCTGAAAGATGCGGCGGATTTTACGTGAACAACAGGTGGCTTGGAGGTCTTTTAACGAACTTCCAAACCATACAATCAAGAATCCAGAAACTTATTGAACTTGAAGAGATGGAATCAAATGGTGAACTTGAAAAGCTTCCAAAAAAAGAGCAAAGTAAACTAAGAAAAACTCTCGATAAACTCAGAAAAAACCTTGGTGGCGTAAAAAATATGAGAAGTCTTCCAGATGTTGTGTTTGTTGTTGACCCGAGAAAAGAAAAAATAGCAGTTGAAGAGGCAAATTATCTTGGTATACCAATTGTTGCAATGGTTGACACAAATTGTGACCCTGAACCTATCGATTACGTTATTCCATCCAATGATGATGCAATAAGGGCAATAGCGCTTATTACAGCAAAGATAGCAGATGCTTATCTTGAAGGTAGGGAAGGTGTACCATACTCAACGCAAGAAGCCGTTGAAGAAACGACTGAGGAAATAGAAATTAATATCCCGGACAATCTTGATGAAGAAGAAATATAAAAAAGTCCCCAGATTGGGGACTTTTTTGTTTTTTGCTCTAAAAAAATAATTACAATTTCCTTTGTCTTAAATACGAATTGCCAAATAGAGCGATTAAAATAAGGCACATTCCAACTATTTGAACAGACTTTATGGTTTCATGTCTTATTATACTACCTGCCAGAACAGAAACTATAGTTGTAAGATTTGAAAACAATGAAGATACAGTTGGCGAAACTTTACTAAGCATGTAATTTACTAAAAAGAACGCAACAGTTGAGGATAACACACCAAGATAAAGTGCACCAATAACAACAGGAAAAGAAACGTTCAAGGAAAATTGCCCTGTGACTATACTGAGTAAAGTAAAAAATACAAATCCTGTTAACATCATAAAAAAGGTTATTTCTTCAGGTCTGAATTCTTCTGATAATCTTCTTGAAGATATATTATAAAACGCCGCTGAAAAAACAGCTCCAAGGATCAATATTTTTCCTAAAAACTCTCCACTAAGCTTTACATCAAAACCTATAATCAATACTACTCCAAAAAAGCTCATAAACGCAAAAATAACCTGATGCCATTTTATCTTTTCTTTTAATGTCAAGGGACTTAGAATCATCACAGCTATTGGTATTATCGCAATAAGCATACCTGCTTCTGATGAGGTTGCATATTTCAGTCCGTTGGTTTCGAATATAAAATACAAAACAGGTTGGAAGATAGCAACACGCCATAATTTCCAATAAGGTTTTTTACTTAGTCTCACAATTTTAAGTACAAGTAGTATGAACATTACTACACTTGCTACAAAAAATCTGTACGAAAGAAAAGTATAGATTGTTACATGCTCAATGCTGTTCTTGGTGAAAAGGAACGACAAGCCGAATATAAAAGAAACACAAAGACCTGAAAGAAATACTTTTATACTCAAATTTTTCACTCTCCAAGTAAAAATTAATGTATCTCAATACAAAATTATGAAAATATGCGTTTTTTTCATTTTTCAAACCTTTCCTGCCAAAGTTTTTTATAAATATCAGCCAATTTTCCTTCCTTCGAGATATTTCGTGGGTTGTAAATTCTGTCTGATATTTGTTGCGGTAGATATCTTTGTTTGATGAATCCTCCATATTCGTGGGGGTATTTGTATCCACTATCTTCAACGTTAAGTAAATGCCTGGGTACTGGAATATTGGTTGTTAAGCGTGCAATTTCTAAAGCTTTGCTGACTGCTTCATAACTTGAATTACTCTTTGGAGCTAATGAAAGGTATATCACACACTCAGATAAATTAATGGCACATTCTGGAAGCCCAACACTTTCAACAGCTTGCATTGTTGCTGTTGCTAGAACTAACGCAAAAGGATCTGCTAATCCGACATCCTCGCTGGCTAATATCACTAGTCTTCTTGCGATAAACCTTGGATCTTCTCCACCGTT
>JBCNVJ010000093.1:0-4012 GCA_039630255.1 Fervidobacterium sp.
CTTTCATTAAATTAATAAACGTTCATTAACCACTTGAAATTTTAAAAGTATATGGTACAATCTTTAAGCGGAATGTATACGGAGAGATGGCCGAGTGGTCGAAGGCGCTTGCCTGCTAAGCAAGTGTGGAGGTTTCTCCACCGAGGGTTCGAATCCCTCTCTCTCCGCCAAGTTTGGTAATCGGTGGTTGGTGAGTGGTGATCGGTGCATGAAAACAAATAACAATTGTCCTTGACACTGATCACTGGTTACTGATCACCGATTAATATTTTGGTACCATAACAATCAAATATCATGTGCCCGTAGCTCAATTGGATAGAGCGTCAGACTGCGGATCTGGAGGTTGTGGGTTCGATTCCCGCCGGGCACGCCAGAATATATCAAAAAGTTGTTTAAATTTTTCTTATTATAAAACAAAAGCTACACATTATCGTGTAGCTTTTGTTTTTTATTGTGGTATAATGATAAATTGAATTGAGAACAAAAAGTATATAACTTTCTAAAAAAGGTGATTGGTCTGATAAAGAACCATATTTAAACATTGATACATTCTTCTGTCATAGCGGGGGGATTTTCTTGAAAAAGGCTATTATTATTGCTATAGGAAACGAATTGGTTGAAGGTCTAATAGTTGATACAAATTCTAAATACTTGAGTTCAAGATTGAAGAATATTGGTTATTATGTAATCCGTACAGAAACTGTTCCAGACCGGTTGGATATAATAGCAGATAGGATATCATGTGCGATAAACGAAGCCGATTTAGTTGTTACAACTGGTGGTTTAGGACCTACAGAAGACGATTTAACACGTGAAGCTATTGCATATTGTACTAATAGAAAACTCCTGACAAACGAGAAATTAGCAGAGAAGATTATGGAAAAAGCATTGAAATATTATAAGAAGACTCCACAAAGTGTTTTGAAGCAAGCCATGGTAATAGAGGGAGCTTTGGTAATTGACAATCCTGTTGGCACTGCTCCTGGTCAGTATATTGAATACGAAGATAAAAAAGTTATTCTTCTACCAGGTCCGCCGGCTGAGTTAATACCAATTTTTGAAAACATAGTGGAAAGTATCAAGACAGAAGACACACTTTACACAAGGAGGATAAAAACCATAGGTATTCCTGAAGCTGTTCTAATGGAAGACTATAAAGAAATAATATATTCGAATAAAGATATTACTGTTGCTACGATGGCTTCATACGAACGAGGTGTTGAAATACGTCTTACTGGTTCTATTGAATTAAAAAGCGAAATTGATGGTTTAATCCAAAAACTTGTATCAATACTTGGAGATTATGTGTACGCCACTGACGATGATGAAATGAAAGATGTGATTTTCAAATTATTATTTGAAAAGCAAAAAACGATAGCTTTCGCTGAGTCGTGTACAGGTGGTATGATCTCCTCAACACTTGTCGATGTTCCTGGCATATCTTCCGTTTATAAAGGCACTATAGTAGCTTATTCAAACGAATCGAAAATAAAGCTTCTTGGCGTGAAAGAAGAAACAATTAATAAATATGGAGCTGTTAGTGAAGAATGTGTAAGAGAGATGGCAATGAATGCAAAAAATATATTCAAGGTTGATTATGCATTAGCTGTTTCGGGTATTGCCGGTCCAAGTGGCGGAACAAGGGAAAAACCAGTGGGAACCGTTTGTATCGCCTTAGCTTCAGAAAATGACTTAGCATCTGAAACATACAATCTACGTGGTGATCGACAAATGATAAGAGCAAGAACAACTTTATTAGCTTTAGACATGTTAAGGAGAGGGGTTCTTAGATGCCAAGGTTAAAGAAAAAATTTCAAAGAGTTACCATAAAAGACGTAGCCGAATACGCAGGTGTTGGAGTCGGAACTGTGTCGAGAGTTCTGAACAATAATCCACACGTTGATGCTATAACAAAACAAAAGGTTTTAGACGCAATCAAAAAGCTTGGATATGTACCAAATCCTCATGCAAGACGGCTCTCTACTGGTGAAAGCAACCTTGTAACAGTGATTACTCCAGAAATGAAAGGTGATTTCTATCAAATACTAATGTCTGCTATTGATGAGGTATTAATGAAAAATGGTTATTCATCTTTTTTGTATCCACTATACAATCAAAAGAAATTCGAGGCATTAAGAAAATCTTCAGACATATTGTTATCCACTGACGGAATAATAGTGGACGGTGTCAGCGTCGATAAGTTGCTGTCAAATCTTTTAAGCCCTCAGACTCCTGTTGTTTGCATTGAACAAGACTCTGAAAAGTATGATTCTGTGATAGTGGACAATTACTATGGTGGGGTAATTGCCGGTGATTATTTCTCAAATTTTGACATGGATATATTTGTTGTAACACATCGAAAGACACATGAACTTGAGAGCACTGTTTTTGACGAAAGACTTGAAGGGTTTCAAGAATCACTTGAAAGAAAAGGAAGGAATATAGACAAAATTTATTATGTCCCACTTGATTGGGAAAGTACGTTTGAAGTTGCAAGACGCATTTTTTCAAGGTACAAAAGATGCGCAATATTTACAACAACTGATTATTTAGCCGTTCCCATCATCGAAGTTGCAAGAACGATGGAGCTAAAGGTGGGAACAGATGTCAGAGTATGTGGATTTGACGACTTACCGATTGCACAAATACTCGAAATAACAACTGTTAAACAACCAATATTTGAAATGGGGAAACTTGCAGCTGAGCTACTTATGAAAAGAATAAATGGCAAGCTTAAAGAAAAGGTAAAAAAATACGTACTCAAACCAGAGATTGTGGTAAGATCAACTTAGTCACAACAATAGAATTTTCACAGGGGGTTTATAGATGAAGATAGCAGTTTTGCTCGGTGGGATTTCTAAGGAAAGAGAGATCTCAATTAGAAGTGGAAAACGTATCGTTCAAGCACTTAAAAAGGTAGGGCATGAAGTTGATGAAATAGATGTTAGAGAAGATTTCATTTACAAGGTTGCTTTACTAAAAAAATACGATGTTGCCTTCAACATACTTCACGGAACATTCGGCGAAGATGGAAGAATGCAGTCAATTTTGGACATTATAGGTATACCTTACACTGGTTCCGGTGTGGAAACAAGTGTGCTTGCGTTTGACAAATATCTATGTAATTTGTACGTTGAAAAATTTTCTAGCGCTTACTCAGATATTTTGTCTGTTCCAGGATTTTTACTGGTTCGAAAAGAGCAATTTACTGAGGATATACTATCACGTATCGAAAAATTTCCTGGATTACCCTGCGTTGTAAAACCAAGAAACGAAGGTTCAAGTATAGGGACCCATATTTGTTTTAATATCGATGAACTTAAAAATGCGTTAAAACAAGTACTTGAAAACTACGGTGAAGCCATAGTTCAAGAGTACATAAGAGGAAAAGAAATAACGATATCCATAATTGACATCAATAGAAAATCTACAGTTTTACCCATACTTGAATTAAGACCAAAAAAGTTGTTTTATGATTACGAAGCCAAATATACCGACGGGATGACTGAATTTGTTCTTCCTGCAGAGTTAGATAATGAATTGTCAATGAAAATTAGCAATTTAGCATTAAACATTTACGAATCAATAGGCTGCAAACATTTTGCAAGAGTAGATGGGATTGTAAAAGACGAAAAGTTTTACTTTTTGGAGGTAAACACACTACCAGGGATGACTGAATTAAGTGATTTACCAATGTCAGCAAAAGCTTATGGGATTAACTTCGAAGAACTTGTAGACATAATAGCAAAAGAAGCTTACAATAGTCCACCCTTTTTTTCAAAAAACCGAGGTGCTTCAAATGAAGATTAAAATTCATGAAAATATAATAAAATTGAGCAGGGAAAACGTGAATAAAATTTCTATGTATGTTGTCCTGGGAATTTTTATCTCTTTCTCATTGCTATTCGGATTTTTACTTGACTTACTGTTTAAAACCAACGGATTATTTTCAATATTGTTCTTAATATTTTCAGTATTGCAAATCCTATTTGGAATGTCGATCGTTGGAAGG
>JBCNVJ010000094.1:0-2602 GCA_039630255.1 Fervidobacterium sp.
GACATAAAAAGACTTGGGAAACCTAATTTGTTTTTTGGTGTTACTTCCGGAAATGTAGATTCGATGGTAGCAAATTACACGCCATCTAAGAAAAAGAGAAAGACAGATGATTACACACCCGGTGGTCTTAACAACAAAAGACCAGATCGAGCGATAATACAATATGTCAACATGATAAAACAAGTTTACAAAAACTCTGTCATAGTCATAGGTGGAATTGAGGCAAGTTTGAGAAGATTTGCACATTATGATTGGTGGAGTAATAAAGTCAGAAAATCTATATTGGTGGATTCAAAAGCAGATATTCTTGTGTATGGAATGGGAGAAAGAGCGGTATTAGAAATTGCAAGAAGGTTAGAAGTTGGATTAAGTTTAAATGGGATACGCGGGACAGTTATCTGGAAAAATAACTTGAATGAATTAGGAGAAGACTTCGATGTTTTTGACAAAATTGAGCTTTGTTCATTTGAAGAAGTGTCGGAAAACAAGGATTTGTACGCAAAGACATATTTGGACATTTCGACCTTAACCGATCCGTTCAAAAATGTTATTTTATTTCAAAAACAAGATAGAAGATATGTTGTGCAGTATCCTCCCGCATTTCCACTTACGACGGAAGAATTAGACAATTTGTATCTTTTACCCTACGAAAGACGAGTCCACCCGTATTATGAAAAACAAGGAAAAGTTAAAGCAATCGAAACAGTCAGATTTTCTGTCACAGCAGTTAGAGGGTGTTTTGGTAACTGTTCTTTCTGTTCAATAGCGCATCATCAAAGTACTTATGTGGTTTCCAGAAGTGAGTCATCTATTTTGGAAGAGGTAAGGATTATAACAAAAATGCCTGATTTTCGTGGAACAATAGTTGATGTGGGTGGTCCAACTGCGAATATGTTTGGATACAATTGTGATCTTAGGCGAACAAGAGGGCAATGTCAGAAACATTGTCTGTATCCCATTTGTAGGACGATTAAGAACAGTAATAATGCAACAAGATTTATTGAATTACTTGAAAAAATCAAACTCATGCCAGGTGTAAAACATGTATTTATTGGTTCGGGAATAAGACACGATCTCATCATGGAGTCAGACGATCGTGATTATATTATCAAGAAACTTGTTGATTTTACATCAGGTCAACTCAAGCTTGCTCCTGAGCACGCGCACCCTGAAGTATTAAAGCTTATGAGAAAGCCACCTATCGAGGTTTTTATTGAATTCAAAAAAATATTTGAAGAAGAAGCAAAGAAGAAAGGACAAAAAAAGTACGTCATTGGTTATTTCATAGTAGGACATCCAGGTGAAGGTGAGCAAGAAAACGAGTTTTTGAAAAAGTTCATAATCAAACATTTGGGTTATATACCACAGCAAGTACAGATCTTTACTCCGACACCCGGTACGTTAAGTACAACAATGTATTATACACAAAAAGATCCGATTACTAATAGGGAAGTTTACGTAGAGAAACGTGATAAACTTAGGGAAAAATTTAAAGAAAACATAGTGGGAATTAGACAAAAGCTTTCTCCACATACGGACTTGTAAATGCCCTAAGTGCGCATCCATAGCTCATGCGGAATTTTACAATATCACCTACTTTGAAATCTGTTTGGCATTCAGTGACATCGACTATCAAATGATCACTTGATGCATGCAAAATTTTCATGCATTTTTCCAGTGGCTTCAGCCCATCTGGTTTAACGTCTTGTTCTCCAACTGCAAGAATTATACGTTTTCTATAGCCCTTATCTTCAAACGTAGGTGTCCGGCCAAATGCGTCTTTTCCGGTCTCTCCATATGGCACTGATGGCTTACAATCTACTTCGATTACCTCTGTCTCTAATATCACAGTATCTTGATGTAAATATGGTATATCTCTATCACCTGTTGCATCTGTTCCCAGTATTAACCCTTCTCCAATTCTAAACTGGTTGATTCCAGATGGAAGTGTACCGTCCTCAAGCATTCTTAATGTTACGGTACTTCCTCCACTTATTTTTAGTTCAAAACCAAGAAGATTTTCAAGTTTATTTTTTATTTCAACGAGTATTCTCATATTTTCCACTGTAGGCAGAACCCCTCCATAGCAGCCCACGTTTGTACCTATTCCGATTAACTTTGCACACTTTAATTTTCTCGCAACTTCGTATATCTCATCAACTGCCCTTTCAAACCAAACACCTTCCCTTAGATCTCCTACATCGACCATGTAAATTAACTGTACGTTTTTTTGCAGTTCAAATGCTATTTTATCTATTTCATATGCTGTAGCTGGCATAGAAATTAAAATTTCATCGACATATTTTACTGCAGTTTGTAACTCTGAGAGCATGGGAATTCTAAGTAATTGAAAAGGACCTGGAACATTGTTTTCAACTAAACTAATTATGTTTTTCAACCTCGAATCACCAAGTTTGTCAACACCGTTTTCTCTAATTGCCTTGGCTATTTTTGGATTTGCAAGAACAAGTTTTGTTACACCCACTAACTCTATTCCAGCATTATGACACATTTCCGCTATCTTTCTTGAATTGAATATGATTTTATCTAAACTGATGTTCACTCTTGGGTAATTTGTCTCAAACATAAACTGTTCACCACT
>JBCNVJ010000095.1:0-1394 GCA_039630255.1 Fervidobacterium sp.
TAATGCTACTTACTAGCAGCACGGAACGAGCAACTCTTTTTCCAAAGTCCATTGTCGGTGCCTTGACATTTACTGTCCTACTTAAAACACTGCCTTCCTTTGGCTCTATGATTTTTGTTATCACGTCTGTTACTTCTACTACACCACTTTCTTTTCCATCTTTTATAACGTTTACACCAAAGTATTCTATATCCTGAAATTCATCACCTACATTTGTTTCAAAGTATGTGTTGGTAGTCTCGGCAATTAATCTCATTAATTTTTCGCTTTTCAGCTTCTTGAAGATTTGGAATTTTGTATTAGAGTTTTTCTCTGGATATTCCCATCTAAGTATTAATTTATCCTTGCTTTTTAAATATGAGTGATCAACTTTAAGCCTGGTTCAACATATGGTTTTGTGAAATTCGCAATGGTAACATTGGCAACTATTTTATTTTCAAGCTCATTTAGCTTGACTGTTAAGTTTTCGGTGGTGGATGGATATAATTGTAGATGTGAGTTTTCTGGAATGTTGTAAACATATTCATCGTTGTTTGTTTTATTTTTCAATTTCAACGTAAGGTTGACTTTCCAAATTCCAGGCTCTATTTCTATGTTTTTCTCAAAATTCAGAGGAGAAGCTTTCACTTCATTTGTTAGATCGTGAGTAACAACATTTGATGGTGCAGAGTTTTTAGTAAATACAAGTACACAATTTTCAAAATTCCATTTATCTACTATCGATTGCGTTGTCTCAATCTTAAATTTCACCGTTGAATTGAAGAATACCCCTTCTAATGTTATAAAATTTGTACCAAAGTTCAGCATCTGTTCTTTAACACCGTAAAATATACCTCTTAAACTACCAAATAAGTTAGCGTAGGCATAGGCTTCTATCCTGTAATTTCCAGCATCAGGTAGTTTGAATGAAATATTGTTTAGAGAAGAAAAGTCCTGCTCAAAAACTTTTGTTGCATCTTTTTTCACAATAACGGTAACTTTTGTTATACTAATATCGAATGCAGCAAGAGGATTTCGCTCTGCATCTACAAACTGAATTTTAAAATCTTGACTATTCGGTTTGTTGATTTGAAGATTAACTGTTACTTCCGGCTTAGTACTTAAACAAGAGTATGTTGAGAATACTAACAAAACCGTGGAGAGAATGTAAAATACTTTCAGTAGGTTTTTCATAAAACTTACCTCCTTTTTTTAATTTTTCTTGCAATTCAGTTAAATATATCAGATTGTAAGTTTTATTGCCTTGTTATTCAACTTTTTTGATAATTAAGTTATCTATCAATACACAGTCTTCTCCAGCATATTTTATTCTATCTTTTTCGTAGACAAATCTTATTCTGTATTGACCTGGTTCTAACCTATTTTTAAAGGTGCTCCAACCTTTTATACCACTA
>JBCNVJ010000096.1:0-16860 GCA_039630255.1 Fervidobacterium sp.
GGATAAACCAAGAAATCTTGCAAAGAGTGTAACTGTTGAATAGATGTTTTAGAAAAATCTCCGTCATTTGACGAGGGGATTTTTACACTGTTTACAAAAGTTTAGTTCATTTTAATAAATTAGACTTTGTAAAATTGAAAAGATTGTTGTATAATAAGATTAAAAGGATAAAAGGATTTAGAAAACGACTCGAAGAAGGAGGATTTACATGGCTCAAAAATTTTGTTCTTTTTGTGGACGAGCTGCAGATAAAGTTGAAAAATTGATAGCAGGTCCTGGTAATGTCTATATATGTAGTGAATGTGTAGAGCTTTTTCATGATATTTTGCAAAGTGACAAGAAGCTGAAAACTGTAGGTGTTGGTCCAAAGGATAGAAGAGAACTACCAACACCATCTCAAATTAAAGCAGAGTTAGATAAATACGTGATTGGTCAAGAGCGCGTCAAAAGGATCTTATCGGTTGCCGTTTATAATCACTATAAAAGAGTATTCTTTGGAAGAGATACAAGTGATGTTGAGATTGAAAAATCCAATATAATTCTCATTGGACCAACTGGTAGTGGTAAAACTCTCATGGCACGTATCCTTGCAAGGATACTAGATGTACCGTTTGCAATAGCGGATGCTACACCTTTAACAGAAGCAGGATACGTTGGTGAAGACGTTGAAAACGTTGTTTTAAGGTTACTTGAAGTCACAAATTTCGATGTTGAAAGAGCGCAGTACGGTATAATTTATATTGACGAGATAGACAAAATAGCGCGTAAATCACCAAACCCGTCTATTACAAGAGATGTTAGTGGCGAAGGTGTGCAAAAAGGTTTACTGAAAATTGTTGAAGGTACAGTTGCAAACGTACCACCTCAAGGTGGTAGAAAACATCCTTATCAGGAATTCATTAAAGTTGATACTACAAATATACTTTTCATTGTTGGTGGAGCATTCGATGGACTTGACGAAATCATTAAACGAAGGATAGAAGGCAGCACGATAGGTTTCAATGCACCTGTAAAAAGCAAGGAACAAATGAGGTTAGGCGATATCTTAAGACATGTGACACCTGATGACCTTGTTCAGTACGGTCTTATGCCCGAATTTGTAGGCAGGTTTCCAGTTATAGGTACACTCGAAGATTTGAATGTGGATGATCTTGTGAGGATATTAAAGGAACCAAAGAATGCTGTCTTAAAACAATACAGAAAGCTCTTTGAAATAGACGGCGTGACTCTTGAGGTTGATCAAGGTGCATTATACGCAATAGCGAAAGAAGCTTTACGTAGAGGAACTGGTGCAAGAGCATTGAAAAGCGTTTTTGAAGAAGTAATGATTGATATCATGTTCGATATTCCAGATTTGAAAGCCGTTGAAAAAGTCATCGTTACAGAAGAGTGTGTTACTAAAAGAGAAAGACCAAAAATCTATATGAAACAGTCTGCTTAAGATCGATAAACTTTAAAAAAGGTGATCAAATGTTAGTTCTTGGAATAGAAACGAGTTGTGATGAAACATCCATTGCTCTTGTTGAAGATAATAAAGTGTTATCAAATCTTGTTTATTCTCAAATACAAACTCATAAAAAATTTCGGCGGAGTTGTACCTGAAATAGCTGCAAGGGAGCATCTTAAGAAGCTCCCTCTTCTTTTCTTGCAACTTTTGAACGAAACAGAGGTGGATTTATCAAAGATAGATGGTATAGCTGTAACGCAAGGTCCAGGCTTGATTGGCGCGCTACTTGTTGGCATATCTTTTGCAAAAGGGATTGCTCTCAGGTTTAATAAACCAATCATTGGTGTTAATCATATCATAGGTCATGTTTATGCAAACTATTTTGTCTATCCTAACCTAAATCCTCCATATATAGTACTAATGGTTTCAGGGGGACATACTTTGATTTTGAAAGTATCTGTTCAAAATGAAGTTGAGATCATAGGAAGAAGTGTTGATGATGCTGTTGGAGAAGCTTTTGACAAGATCGCACGGATTCTTGGGCTTGGTTACCCTGGAGGACCAGAGATAGACAAAATTTCAAAGTATGGTGATCCAAGCTCTTTTAGTTTTCCAAGACCAAAGATGTATGACTCTGATTACAATTTCAGCTTTTCGGGACTTAAAACTGCCGTACTTTATGAAGTGAAAAGATTGTTGAAAGAAGGATACAACACAGAAAATTTACCAATTGCTGACTTGGCAGCAAGTGCACAAGAGGCAATGATAGATGTACTGATCTACAAGGTAGTTAAGGCAGCAAAAGATAATGAAATCAAAGACATAGTTATAGCAGGAGGTGTAGCCGCAAACAGTAGGTTAAGGGAAAAAATTCAGCAATATTCCAATGAGTTTAGCTTTTATACACCGCCGTTTGAATATTGCTCTGACAATGCGGCAATGATAGCAAGAGCTGGGATAGAAAAATTGCGTGAAGGAAAATATGATACACTTAAAATAGAACCTGTACCAAACTTCTTTGAGATGATGGGAACGAAATAAAATTACCAAGTGAAAGGTAGACAAGGATGGGAATGTTCACTATTGAGATTGATTCTGGAAAGCTTAAAGACATTCTGAAAAAGGCTGATAAAGTATGTGGCACACTTGAACAAGCAAACAGAAAGATTTCCCTTTTTTCATATGAGGGTAAATTGTATTTTTTAGCCTCAGATGGTTGTTTATACGGATATTTTGATTTGGCTCCATATCTTTTCCCGAGAACATTCCAACCTTTTGAGATACCACTTGATGTAGTAAAGCAATTCTCGTTGGAACTTAATGGAAAAGTAAATTTACTATTTCAAGATAATATGATAACTTTCAAATGTCAAAACGAAATCTTAAGACTTCGGGTTAATTATACGGGAAAAGAAATTTCTTTTCCAAAAACCTCGGATTCGTATATAAGGTTATACAGAAAAAAGTTTATCAATGAACTTGATTTTGCTTCTTGCTTTCTTGAAGAGGGAAGTTACACAAATTTTTTTATAACGAGAGATTGTGTTGAATTTATCTCTCATCATATGGGAATTGTTTCTTATGTAAGGTTAAAGTCAGAATCTAAGTTGGAAAACAAAGATGAGGAATTCAGGGAATTTTCACTTCGCATACCGTATGTTTCGTCAAGACACATCATTAAAGCATTAGATAACGAACAAGCTGAAGAATTGGCAATATATTTTGATGATTCGGTACTCAAATTACATATAAAAGCGATGAACTATTATACGTTTTGTGGTGATTTGGCTGAAGAAAATCCAGATCGAATCAGAAATCTTTGTCGATCATTTCAACCCAAGCTGAGAATTAACAGCTTACAACTTCAAAGATTGCTTAGAAGATCACTTATTTTAGGTAGATTTTCTGATGTTCAGCTGTATACAAGGAGTGGGGAGTTGGTTGTTATATCCCAGCACGGTCCAATTGCTTACAGGGGAAGTATGGAAATAGAAATTAACTTGTCCTTTTCAATAAAAACAAAAGCGCACTTCTTGAAAAGTGCGCTTACTCGGATTGGAAGTCAATACATTTTAGTAGACGTGATAGATGATTATGTATTATTATCAGCACCTTCACTCTCCAGGTTTTTGATTTTGAAGAATGAAAAGATTCAGTAATTTAAGGTTTTCATTTCTATTTACCGAGTTTTTTGCTGAATGGATGTCTTCCACATTCAATTTACCACCTAGCGCTTTGTAAATCATCTCAGATAGATCTTTCAAGTCCGTTTGCGCCGATTTAAGGGCGTATTGTTGAAGTAACATTTCCCGAAACCAGCGTTCTCCAAAACTTTCCTGGATTAAACCACTTTTTTGAACGGTGTTGTACATCTTTTTGAAAACCTCGTATATATACCAAGCGGCAAATTCTTCCGAGACCTTTCTAAGCTGCTTTTGGTACTCTTCGGACTTTGGATCTATAATTTTCGTAACGTTTTTATTTATTTTAAAAGATTGTTGAGAATTGATTCTTAAATCCACGTTTGCCATCACCACTTTTACATTATTTTCAGCTGTGCAAATATCACACCAGCTTTGTGAAGTTCTTGGACGATTGCTATTATGTCTTGAGGAGTAGCACCGAGAGATTTCAAAGCAGTTATTAAATTGCCTATTGTTGCTTTTTTATCCTCTATTTTTCCGTTTACAATAGTGATAACAAAATTGCCGTAGGACAACACAAAGTCAGATATGATTACATCTCCTCCGAAAACAACTGTTCCTGTTCTTTCATTTATGACTACCTGAGCAGCTACATCCATCGGAACTTCAATTTCTTCAAGTAACGCTAAGAATGAAATTACATCCTCCAGAAAGGCTTTTGGTATAGCAACTTTAACACTTGAACTATCTATTGCTTTAGCAATGTTGGTCCCAAATTTGGTGTTTATCGCCAAAGCTGTCCTGGCTGCCACCGTAAAATCTGGTCGGTTAATTAATATAGTTACTGAGTTAGAATCAACTATTGTAAATGGTATTTCACGTTCAATAATGGCTCCATTTGGTATATAGCCAACAACAGGAAACCTTTTTTGTAAATTAACACTACCTTTCGCATCTTCGCCTCCCACAGAAACAGGTCCCTGAGCTACGGCGTATACATTTCCATCTGCTCCGTAAAGAGGCGTTTGTAGCAATATTCCATTTCTAAGACTCTTTGCGTCGTTTATGCTTGCTATCTCAACATCCAATCTCATTCCCGGTTTATAAAAAGCTGGAATATCTGCAACTACCATAACAAGGGCAGCATTACGTGTCTTCAAATCGTTGGGATTAACGTTTATCCCAAAGTTTTTAATCATGTTTGCAAGTAATGTTGAATTCAACGTTCCACTGTCACCTGTACCATTCAAACCAACAACAAGACCAATTCCAAATAGCTGATTATCCCGAGCACCTCTAAATTTGGCAAAATCTTTGATTCTCACATTTACTGAAAGTGATAATGAAGGAAGTAAAAACATTAAAATCAAAAATGCCAAAACAAGCATTCTTTTTTTCACTTATATCACTCCCAACGCATTTTTTATTAAGTTTATTTGAAAAAGCCGGCTATCGCTGAGAGTAACAATCCAAGCCAAGTACTTTGTTGAGGATCATCTTGAAAAACCAACTTACCGTTTTCCCATATCTGTGCGTTTATCAAATCTGTAGAATTTACAATATTTCCTGGTTTAATTGCCTGAGGATGCACCCAACCTGTTACGATTATTTCCCTTAAGTCGTTACCTACTTTTATCTGTTTTCGCCCTTCAACAAACATTTTACCACTCTCATCAACTTGTTTTACAACAGCTGTCAATTGAACTACAGCATTGGCTTGACTTTTATTATCCCTTTTGTCATTTGGAGAGGGATTTGCTGGAAGATATTTACTCAAGTCGAGCCCAACGAGTTTCGTACCAGTATTTATAGCGTTTATAAATGCATTTGTGAGAGAATTGACCTGAGATGATGTGGAAATCCGTGGAGATTCAAACACCACAATAGTAATTGCATCACCAACCCTTGTTGCTTTATACTCTCCAAGCAAATTTTTGAATTGATTATTTGAAGATGTTGTATAAAGCGAAGAGGAGAACAGTGTTGTAAAAGTCACAAAGAATAAAACGACTAAAACTTTCTTAGTCAACTACTTCACCTCCAAAACAATTATTGTTCCATCTTCTTGTACAGTACCCCTTAAAATCTTTCCATTATCAAGGTTTTTTACACTTATAACATTTCCAACATAACCATGCTCGAGAGATTGTACTAAAGTTGAGACGCTCACACCGCCAACATTACTAACAGCTTTTAAAATTTGCCCTTTGACAACTGTAGGAACATCTTTGAGGTATTTACCATCAAGTATTTCACCTTTTTGAAAAATTTTATCGGATAAAGCCGGTAAATCTTCTGGCAAAACTGGAATTTTGGCTATAGAGTACACATTAATCATTGCAAATTCAACATCATTTATACCTATAATTTCTTCCTTTTCTATCTTTCTTTTTGCGACTGCAACTTTCCTAAGGAGTATAGCTTCGTACTGAAATGTCAGATAACCCACTACTTTACCAGATCTTCGTAATGTTATTCGTACAAAAGGTGAAGCTCTACTTGAAAGTTGGATAGAAATAACATAATCATCATGTTCAACAATACTTCCTGATTGCCATTTTAAATTGAACTGTGTATCAGAGGGGTAGTTCTTGTACAATTCAATCAACACAATATTGTTAACATTATCCTTTGTTACAATATTATACTTGCTATTGCTTTTGCTGCTTTCAACTGTTTGTTTACTTGCTATTATAACAATTGGCAAATCATCAGCTTTTGTATCAACAATCCCGACATGACGCTTCAATAAGTTTAATAGATACTTCTTATTTAAAGACAATTTTGAATTAGTTGAGACATATGCAACAATAATTTTTTCAAGAGTAGGTGTATCGATGTCTGTCTCTTCGATCACATCCTTCATAAACACAGGGCCGGGAAAGACAAAAACTTCTGATTTGAATGTTACAAAAGCCGCGAATAGCAGATTAACAAATAAGAAAAGTGAAAGGCTTAAAATCTTCTTTTGCATAAGAATCACCACCAAAGGACATAATAACTCGGCACTTCACGAATTTATTTGCTTATTAAGACTAAAACGGTGGAGAACTCCACCGCTTTAGTTTCTCAAGCTTAACAAGTCTAATCAAAACTTGGGATCTCAAACATATCTCCTTGCATTATTAATGCATAAAATTACCAATTGGCAAGATGGATATTTGCAGAGTCCCTCATATCTAAACTTACGCCTACTATCTCATAATTCTCCAAAGATGGTAAGAATCCTTTGAGTCTAGATAGATTTTCTCGGAACCTTTCTATGTATTCAACACGATCAGGACTTACTTTTACTTCCACAACAAAGGCTTTCTTTGTTTCATGAGATGCACCAAATCTATCTCGAGTGTATCTTGACCTTTTCTAATTAACCTATACACATTGGTATCATCAAGCTTTACTTTAAAGCACTTCTCAATTACGATGTCAATTGATGAAGCAAATATATTTTCAACAAGTGTTCGGATTTTTTCTTTCAAATTCACCCCTGTGTTTTCTCACCCTTCATGAATCTTTTTCTATTGTATTCTTATGTATTCTTACACCGTCTTTGAACTCGTTCATCTCATCTTTGAAGCCTTCATAAAGCTTTCATTCATCTTTGAATATATTCATCTCATTTTCAAATTCCTGAAGTTCTGTTTTTGTTTTCAACTGTGCACAAGCTAAATTTTTCATTATTTCTTCAAAGTGGTTACTTTTTCAATCAGGGTTGTCATTTAGATATTCTCCTTCAGCTAAGTTTTTTACATATTATAACACAAAGATAAAAATTGAGATAGGTGAAATATTTTTCATTTATTTGATGATAATTGATGATAAGTTTTGACATCTTCAAACATTTGACTGTAGATTTTTTCATATTTCGTAGTAAAATAAATAAAAAAGCATGTGAATATTTTCTCATATAATTGGATTACACATCTTTCTGAGGTGGAGGAATCATTTCTGACACCAAGGAAAGGGGGGATTTGAGTGCAAATTCTTGTTTTATTTCTAAAATTTTCCCCTTTCCTTGGTGCGCAAGGAAAGGGGATTTAATTTTTTGATCATAAGAATAATGGAGGGATTAATATGGGAGAAAGGTACTACACCATTGATATCATAGTTACCGACAGGGAAAATGCATATTCAAAAGTCAATGAATTATTACATCAGTACTCGGAGATTATTAGATTGAGGGTTGGATATCCAGTCCCGGATGAAAATATAGCGATTGTTTTTCTAATAGTAAAAACGACAAATGATATTATTGGTTCTTTCACAGGAAAACTTGGAAATATAAAAGGAGTAAAAGTTAAAAGTATAGCGCTGAATTGATCAAAGACGTTTGGTATATTTTTGCTTCTTTGTTTGGTAAAGATTTTAACTAGATCAATGGACTGAATTAATATTATTAGAGGCTCTCTTATCTTACCTAATCTACAAACATGATTTTATTAAATAAAGGAGGTATTTTTATGTACGTATTCACAAAAGAAATAGACAATGAAAAAACATTTATTCCTGAGGCAGAGATATTTGAGTTACTCGAAGTTACAAAATCGCCTGATAAAGTAAAAGTCAGGGAAATTCTTGAAAAGTCTCTCAACAAAAATAGACTGGAACCCGATGAAGTTGCGACACTTCTTAATGTTGAAGACAAAAAGCTACTTGAAGAGATTTTTCATGCAGCAAGAACGTTGAAAGAGAGAATATACGGTAACAGGATAGTGCTTTTTGCACCACTTTACATAGGGAACGATTGTGTTAACGACTGTGTATACTGTGGTTTCAGAAGTTCAAACTCAGAAGTATATAGAAAAACACTAACATTTGAAGAACTAAAAAAAGAAGTAGAAGCACTTGTGTCGAAGGGACACAAACGTTTAATAGTTGTCTATGGTGAGCATCCAAGATACAGCCCGGAGTTTATTGCGGAAACTATAAGAATAATTTACGATACAAAGGTTGGACATGGTGAGATAAGAAGAGTAAATGTGAATGCTGCTCCTCAAACAGTGGAAGGTTACAAAATCATAAAGGAAGCTGGTATCGGAACGTTTCAAATTTTCCAAGAAACTTATCATCAACCAACGTATAAAAAATTACATCCAAGAGGACCAAAGTCAAATTATGCTTGGCGTCTATACGGTCTTGACAGAGCGATGCTTGCTGGTATAGACGATGTTGGTATAGGCGCACTCTTTGGTTTATATAATTGGAAATATGAGGTCATGGGACTAATTTATCATACAATTCATTTAGAAGAGCGATTTGGTGTAGGTCCACACACGATATCGTTTCCGAGAATTGAACCAGCACTTGGTAGTGAATTAAGTTATAATCCACCAGCTAAAGGTCAGTGATGATGATTTCAAGAAATTAGTTGCAATAATAAGACTAGCAGTACCGTACACCGGCATGATCCTCACGGCACGAGAACCAGCGCATCTTAGGAAAGAAGTACTTAAGATGGGAGTTTCACAAATAGATGGCGGTTCGAGTATAGGTATAGGCTCTTATTCGCAAAGTGATCCAGAAAAGATCAGAAAAAGTCAATTTATACTTGGCGATAATCGCTCGCTTGAAGAAGTTATATATGATCTACTTCAGGAAGGTTATATACCTTCATTCTGTACCGCTTGCTACAGAATGGGACGAACAGGTGAGCACTTTATGGAATTTGCTATTCCTGGTTTTGTTAAAAGGTTTTGCACTCCCAATGCATTATTTACATTAAAAGAATACTTAAATGACTATGCTTCAGAGCAAACGAAAGCACTTGGTAACAAGCTAATCCAAGAAGAAATCGAAAAGATTAACAATAAAGAACTCGTGATTAAGTACCTTGAAAGAATTGAACGTGGTGAGCGCGATGTCAGATTTTGAAAGACTCAGTAAATTACTCAACCCGATTGCTGAAAAATTCAACACAAAAGTTTGGATCTGTGAAAAAATAGGCAAGAGATTATCTTGTATAGCAAGAGCTGGACAAGAAAGTTACACCGCAGGCTTTATAGTTTACGAGGATGATAAATATGTTGTTTTCTCACAAAAAGAATTAAAAGGTTCTGAAGCACTGATAGAGATTTCTAACTTTATTACTTACTACTTAAAAAAATAACCCGAGGTGGTTGTATGATAGAGCTTGAAAAAATTCGAAACGTAGATTTAGATTATATTACCTATCTACTTAGTACAAATAGTCACAATGAAGAAATATTTCAAAAAGCTGACGAGATAAGGAAAAAATATGTTGGTGAAGAAGTCCACTTAAGAGCTATTATTGAATTTTCTAATTATTGTTCTCAACATTGTCTGTACTGTGGTCTTAGATCAGAGAATAAGAATCTTGTTCGTTACCGGATGAGCTTGGAGGAGATTATAGAAAGGGCAAAACTTATCGCAAAGCTTGGTATAAAAACTATTGTACTTCAATCTGGAGAAGATCCGTATTACACAACAGAAATGATAAATACTTTGATAACTGAAATAAAGAAATTGGACGTTGCAATAACTCTGAGTATAGGAGAACGTACCTTTGAAGAGTACAGAATCTGGAGAGAACTTGGAGCTGATAGATATCTAATGCGTCATGAAACGGCTTCTAAATCACTTTATGCCAAGCTACATCCTGGTGATTCGTTCGAAAGCAGAAAAGCACATCTTCTTGAATTGAAGCGCCTCGGTTACGAAACTGGTGCAGGTTGTATGGTTGGCCTTCCTGGTCAGACATATTACGATCTGGCACTCGATCTTGCTTTTTTAAAAGAACTTGATGCAGATATGATAGGTATAGGACCGTTTATACCTAATCCCGATACACCGTTAGCAAATCAAGGTGGCGGTGATTTGTATACAACACTTAAGATGATTGCACTTGCAAGGATTATAATACCAACTGCTAATATACCTGCCACAACAGCACTTGGTTCTATAAATCCATTTGGAAGACAGCTCGGTCTGAGATACGGTGCTAATGTAATAATGCCGAATTTAACGCCGAATCCTTATAGACCCAATTATTCACTTTACCCGGGAAAGATATGTTTATTTGAAAAAGACACTGCGTGCGTTGAGTGCACAAAGACAATGATAAAAGATTTAGGTTTAAAAGTAGGGGAAGGTTATGGTTATCGAAAATCTGGATACATTTCCAATATGTTATAATAAAAATAAGTGGTCAGCGTACCGCTGACCATTTTGTTATCATCCGTTGTCTTTGAAAATTTTAATAGATCACTTGTTCATAGCTCAAGTTTCATGTACTTGGCCGTTACGCCATCAATTTGGTTTAATTTTTGGCAAAGTTCATCGTGCTTTGTCTCATCGTCAACAAGCTCGAGTATGATTAGGCCAACTGGCGAACAATATTGACCTGCCCCTTCATGAAGACCAAGCCTTGTTTTTATATAGCAACCATACTCTGTCAAAAGCTTTTGTACTTCAACTGCGGCTTGTTCTCTTTTGTCAACTAAGACAGCCATAACCGTTCTTACTGTAATATCTCTTGCCATGAGATACACCTCCTTTAATGGAGTCCAATAAAAAGTAAATACGAAACCAAAATTCATACCCTTAACATTATATCAAATTTGTTCATATCATGTCAATTTTTTTCGTACATTAGAAACTTAGAGCACGATTTGAATAATCCTAAATGAAAGGAGATAAACATTGGTAGAAAAAGTTAATTATGTTGTTGGCATATTATTTATATTTTTCATCTGGACAATTGCATCATATCTTATCAATTCACAGTTAATACTACCCAATCCTTTGAGTGTTTTTTTGACGATAGCAGATGAAATAACTAAACAAATTTTCTGGATGAGCTTGGTACAAACATTGTCAAAGGTATTGGTTGTACTTTTTTCTGTAGTTTTTGTTGGTGTGGTAGTAGGTTTCTTGGTTGGTCTGAACGATATTCTCTATGAGATCTCACGACCTTTTATACTGTTCATGCAAGCATTTCCAATAGTAACCTGGCTTGCGCTTGTAATGTTCATTTGGGGTATTGGTTGGACTGGACCTGTTGTTGTTAGCTTTCTATCGTTGCTTCCAAACGCAATTTTATCAACAGCAGTTGGTATTCAGACAACTGATAAAAGGCTTATCGAGATGGCACATGTCTACAATGTGCGAAAAAGTAGGATCTTGAAGGATGTGTACCTTGGTTCAATAATCCCACAGTTTGTTTCAACACTGCAGGTTGTCATTGGAAATGTGTGGAAGGTTGTTGTCGTTGCGGAATATATGTGTGGGGAAAAAGGGATAGGTGTGCTGATAGCTTGGGCAAGGCAGTCTGTTTCTGTTGAAAAAGTTTATGCTTACACAATTGTAATAATAGCTATAGGATTAATTGTAGAAAGTATTGTTCATAGGCTTGTAAGGAGGTTGCTTAAGAATTGGGAATTAGCGTAAATGATGTAATATTGAGCGTTAAAAACCTAGAGAAATTCTTTGGAAAACTAAAAGTTATAGAAAATTTATCTTTTGAGCTACTTAAAGGTGAATCAATAGCGTTTCTTGGTCCATCTGGTTGTGGAAAGACAACACTCTTAAAAATCGTAGCAGGGATTGACAAAAACTACAATGGATATATACAAAAGCACTTTTCAAAGATAGGTTATGTCTTTCAAGAGCCAAGATTGATACCTTGGAAAAATGTAATTGAAAATATTTTGTTTGTTTGTAATGATGAACAAAGGGTTCTTTCCATTCTCAAGACATTTAGTCTGGAAAACTTTGCTCATTACTTACCTTCAAAGCTCAGTGGTGGTATGAAACAAAGGGTGAACTTGGCAAGGGCTTTAATCTCAGATCCACAAGTTTTGTTTTTGGATGAACCGTTTGCTTCTTTGGATGTCCATATGAAGCTTTCAATAATAGAAGATATTATAGAAAAAAGAAAAATCGGAAATTTTTCGATGATACTTGTTACTCATGATATACGTGAAGCGTTGTTGTTAGCAGATAGAATTATATTACTTAGTGATAAACCAAGCAGAATAATTGGAGAATTTAAGACAAAACATATACCAAAGAGTGCACTATCTGAAGAATTCCAGAAAATGGAATCTGCTATACTGTCGGAAGTTATGAGGAGGTGGAGTGTATGATTAAAAAGGTGTTCATATTTGGTATAGTATTTCTGTCTGTGTACATTTATGCAGTAAGTTTTATCAATCCTTTTGGTCCAACGATCTTCCCTGTAGCTGGGCTGATTGGTAAAGAAGTTAAAACTGATATGGCACTTGATATGAAGTTTTGGAAAACACTTGATGAAGCTACAGCGTATATTGTGTCTAAAAAGGTGAACTTTGCAGCTTTACCAGTAACATTTGCTGCAAATTTGTATACAAAAGGTATTGACGTAAGACTTGTTGGTGTATACAGCTGGCGATTATTTTATGTCGTTGCTTCAACCGATTTTGAATTTAAAAGTTATCAAAGCTTAAAAGGTGAAAAGATATACACTGCTCACGGGCGAGGTCAAACTGCCGATGTTGTGATGCGATATTTACTTGTCAAAAACGGATTAGAACCAGATAAAGATGTTACATTTGCGTATGCACAACCTCAGGAAATCGTGTCACTATTTAACTCGGGCAAGATAAAATTAGCAGCGATTCCCGAACCTTTCGTGACGATGACACTGTCAAAAGGAAAAATAATCCTTGACTTACAGGATGAATGGAACAAAGCCAGTGGGACCAAATATGGTATTCCTATAACCGGAATATTTGTGACTGGAAGGTTGCAAGATTACTTAAATACAGTAAGGCTCTTTGAAAAATCTTTCATTACAAGCCTAAGTTGGTCTTACAATAACATAGATAAAGCTGTTGAAATAACGAGTAAACAATTAGGTATTCCAACTAATGTGTTGAAAATCTCTCTATCAAGAAGTCAGTACAACTACGTACCTTCGAAGGACTGCAAAGAGGAAGTGCTTAATTATTTGAAAAAGCTTAATGAACTTTATCCAGAGGGTATGCCAAAAGTTCCAGATGAAAAGTTCTTTATTGAAACTAAATAGGTCAATGTATAAAGGCAATAAACGAGAAAAATAGGTAGGCTTTTTGCCTACCTATTTTTGATTTTGAAAAGACTTGGTGGTATAATGATAAATGCTAATCATATAAACAACTTCAGAAATTGGAGGTGAACAAAATGGAAAATTTTGTGTTTCACAATCCAACAAAGCTAGTCTTTGGGAAAGGTACAGTAGAAAAGATAGGTGAATATCTCAAAAAAGATGGCATAAGAAAAGTTCTTATACTTTATGGTGGTGGTTCAATCAAAAGAAATGGTGTGTACGAGAAAGTTGTTAGATCACTTATTGAAAATGGTGTGGAAAAAGTGGAAGTATCTGGTGTTCGACCAAACCCTGTACTGTCGAAGGTACATGAGGCTATAGAGGTTGCAAGACAAAACAACGTTCAAGCTATTCTTGCGGTTGGTGGAGGAAGTGTTGTTGATAGTGCAAAAGCAATAGCTGCAGGATTTTACTATGAAGGCGATATATGGGATGCTTTCGTAGGAAAGTATAATGTTAGGAAAGCCCTTCCGCTTTATGTGATATTAACAATGTCTGCAACAGGTACAGAAATGAATGGGAATGCTGTTGTTACAAATGAACACACCAAAGAAAAATTTTACTTCAGTTCAAAACATGTTTATCCTGTTGTATCCATAGTAGATCCAACAACGCAATTTACACTTCCAAAAGAACAAATTGTGTATGGTGCTATCGATGCTATTAGTCATGTTATGGAATATTATTTCGATACATCAGGTAGCACTCTGATAGACAAAATCGATGAAAGTATAATTAAAACACTTATTCAAACTACACAAATTATATTGAGAGAAACGGAAAATTATGAGGCGCGTGCCAACTTCTGTCTTGCCACTACACTTGCACTTAACGGCCTAACGGGTATAGGTACCAACGGAGGAGATTGGTCCTCGCACGAGCTTGAACATGCGATCAGCGCTTTAAATCCTGATATTGCTCATGGAGCAGGACTTGCAATTGTTTTTCCAGCTTGGATGACGTATGTTAAAGATAAAATATCGGAAAAGTTAATTAAATTTGGTAAAAATATCCTTGAGTTAGACGGAGAAATAACACCTGAAACCACAATAGAAGAACTTAAAAAGTTGTATTCTTCAATGGGGGCACCTGTTGCGTTAAATGAGGTAGGATTTACAAAGAGTAGTATAGATGAGCTTACGAAAATTGCAAGCAAACACGCACCTTTTGGAACTGTCAAAGAACTTCATTACGATGATATAAGAAGAATCTACGAGATAGCGTTCTGAAAATTTTGGAGGGATACCGTGTGGAGAGCGTGAATATTGAACACCTAAAGAAATTGTCAAAGCAATGCCGTGGTGATATTTTGAAAATGACGTATGTAGCAAATTCTGGACATCCTGGAGGTTCAATGTCGTCTATAGATATACTTGTAACGCTTTATGCATTTGCTAATATTGACCCAAAAGATCCATGGAACGAAGAAAGAGATCGTATTGTGATAAGTCACGGACATATATCCCCAGCTGTTTATTCAACACTTGCTGCTTATGGATTTGTTGACAGAGATGAAGTTATTTCAGGATTCAGACACCCTGCATCAATTTTTGAAGGCCACATAACGCGTGGTATTCCGGGTGTTGAATGGACAACAGGTAATCTTGGGCAAGGTTTAAGTGCTGGTGTAGGATTCGCACTTGCTGCAAAATACAAAAAGAAAAGTTATCATGTTTATGTGCTTATGAGTGATGGAGAAAGTGCAAAAGGACAAGTTCAAGAAGCAAAAAGAACAGCCAGAAAATACAAACTGGACAATCTCACAGTTATCGTAGACTATAATGACATTCAAATAAGTGGACACGCGCATGAAGTGATGTATGTTGACATAAAAGCAGAATTTGAGGCTGCTGGTTGGAGAACTATCGAAATAGATGGACACGATCATGAACAAATCTTATCAGCCCTTAGGATAGCTAAGAATGATGGAAAACCAACGGCTATTATTGCTCACACGATTATTGGTAAAGGTGTGGATTTCATGGAAAATAAACCAGATTACCATGGTAAAGCTTTGGGAAAAGAAGAGCTTGAAATAGCGCTCGCACAACTTGGGATAGAAAATGATGCGGAAAGATATATCAAAATGCGCAAAGAATTGCCTATAGTTGCTCATAAAAAAGTGAAATTAGAATACGAAGTTAAAGTGGATACAGGAAAACCAAGGCTTTACGACAAACCAACAGACAATAGAAGTGCACTTGGTAGAGCAATTGCAGATCTTGCAACACTAAATGATAATATTGTCGCAGTCGACTGCGACTTAAAAGGTTCTGTTAAGCTTGATTTCCTTGATAAAGAACGACCAGATAGAATTATCGAGCTGGGTGTACAAGAGCACAACGCTGCGACCTTAGCTGGTGCACTCTCTGCTGATGGAATAATTACATTTTTTGCAGATTTTGGTGTGTTTGGTATTGATGAGACATTTAATCAACATCGATTGAATGCTATCAATAACACCAATCTGAAAGTAGTGGTCACCCATTGTGGTATTGATGTTGGTGAAGATGGAAAAACTCACCATGCACTTAACTACATCGGGGCGCCACTTGCTTGGTATGGGTTCAAAGTTATTGTTCCAGCAGATCCTAATCAGACTGATAGAGTTGTAAGATTCGTTGCTAAGGAGTACGGGAATTTTGTCGTAGCGATGGGAAGAAGCAAAGTTGATCCAATAAGGAAAGAAGATGAAAGTTTATATTTTGATGAAAACTACACTTTTGAGTATGGTAAGATGGATATACTACGTGATGGTAGAGATGGAGTAATATATTGCGTTGGTTCAGTTGTACCAAGTGCGATAAGGGCTTATGAAATACTAAAATTAAAGGGAATACATTTTGCTATAATTAATGTAAGCTGTCCTTACAAGCTTGATGAAGAAATCTTAAGAGAATATTCAAACTTTGTTGTAACTTTGGAAGACCACAATTTGTTAAATGGGCTTGGGAGTTTAATCGCTCAAAAATACTTTGAAATGGGAATGTTACCTGGCACGTTTATCAAACTTGGACTCTCGGAATTTCCTGTGTCAGGTGATTCAAAATCACTTTTTGAGATCTATGGTTTAAGTGGAGAGAGAGTGGCAGAGTTCATATTGAATAAGTTAAATTGTAAATAATAGAAATAAGGTGCGGAAGGTTTTCTTCCGCACATATTTTTAATTTTTCATGAAATACTTG
>JBCNVJ010000097.1:0-2502 GCA_039630255.1 Fervidobacterium sp.
ATCTCCTGTTATGCACTTAGAAGCAGTAAACAGTGCATTTAGTTGTCCTTTATTTTCTTGCTTAAGATATATCAACTTCCGGCTTTTGAACTTTTTTATAACCTCATCGGTGTTATCAGTCGAGCCATCGTTAACTACCACAAGCTCGATATCGACACCTTCTTGTATTAAAACACTCTCTATAGCATCCCCAATGTATTTTTCATCGTTATACGTTGGCATAAGGACAGATACTTTCATTTCTTAATCACCTTTCGATATATCTCATAAACTTTTTTTGCATGTTCAATGTAAGAATGGTTTTCTACAACATAATTTCTTGCATTTTTTCGAAGAGTTTCCAAATTAGCATAATTTTCTTTAACAAATATTATTGACTCAATTATTGACTTAGGACTTGCCTGCTCAATCAAAAGACCATTTTCAGAGTGTTTTACAACTTCTTTCATTCCACCTATGCTGCTACAAACTGTTACCTTTCCACAAGCCATACCTTCAAGCATACTCAAGGACGTTGCCTCTTCAATTCCGTCAGAAGATACACTCGGTATCAGCACTACATCGCTTGCCTTGTAATATTCATGTATAGCTTCGTTAGGTATACTATCTAAAATTAGTTTATTTTTATTATTCTCAAGCAACTTCTCAAGTTCTTTTTTTAAGTGTCCCCCTCCAGCAAAGACGAAGAAAAAGTCAAGGCTTTTAATTTTACTAAAAGCCTCTGCAGCATATAAAACTCCATTTTTCTTGACGTATCTTCTTGGAACAAGTACAATAAACGCATCTACTGGAATTTTCAATTTTTGTCGAAGTCTTATCTTTTCTTGCTCATCTACAGGAACAAACAGGTCTGTGTCTATGGCGTTGTACAAGACGGTCAAACTTTCAGCTGGATAATTTAACTCATCAATTACGTAAGACTTTATACGGCTATCGACAGCGATTATGTGTTTTGCCTTTCGCACTGCACTTTTTTCTATATCAGCCAAGAAATCGTATATCTGTTTTTTTACTTTTTGAGAGTACCTATCCCACATGTAGTTTACAGCCTCTTTTGCAAGATATCCATGCAAAGTGAGAATGATATTTTCGTGGTTAACACCTTGCACTGCTATCACATCATGGCAGTGCACCAAATCAAACATGGAAAGCTGCAAATTTGAAAAAAATCTTAGCAGCCTGTTTGTATTAGCTATTACCCTTTTTTTCTTGGAAAAAATTGATAAAGGATCGGTTTTCAGTAATTTCTTGATAAAATCAAATTTCGATAGTATAACTTCCGGATAGAAAGTTTCAACACCTACGCCAATGTGCCTTAAGCCTCTCTCCAACAAATCTTGGTGTATATGTTTACCTCCACGACGTACAACTTTAGAATTGTCCGAAGATACCAGTGCTATATTCATGTTTGAATTCCTCCAAAGTTGGTGATATAATAAAATTTGTAAAAACAATAGACTGATTCCTTAGACAGTTGTAAAGGTGATCTTGTGAAAATTTTGATACTTACAAACTTTTTTCCTTATAAAAACAACCCCGTGAGAGGTATCTTTGTTTCAAAAAGAATCGAGCAATATAAGAATTTTAACTTAGAATTTAAAGTTTTAGGGATATCTTACAAAGAAACAAAGCTGTTAAGATTTATAAAAAAGCTTTTAAAAATTCCTTTGTTGGAACCATTAGAGTTTTTTGACAGCTTAAAATATGAATATATAAACGTTAAAAGAGGAATCATATCTGTTATCTTTCATAGATTGAATAATATCGATTTAATGGTAAGTCAAAGTAAGAAAATAGCCGACCTTTTACTTTTTGAAACACACAGTTTAATCCATGCGCATGGTATGTCTTTGCCTATTCCAGCTGGTCTTGTAGCACGCGAGTTATCAAAAAAATTGAATGTTCCCTACCTAATTACACTTCACGGCAGTGAAGTAAATTACCAAATGAAACATGAAAAAGTGAAAAACCTATACATTTCTGTTCTTGAAGAAGCCTCAAAAGTTATTTTCGTGAGCAACCGTCTTTTTCAAACAGCAAAGTCTTACGGATATTCAGGTAAAAATTCGGTCATTATTCCTAACGGCTTTGACTCAGATATTTTTTTTCCAAGAAACAAAGATGAAGTGAGGCAAGAATTAAATATATTTAGTCCAAAAACTAAATACGTTGGCTACGTGGGTGGATTGAAATATGTCAAACGAGCAGACAAGCTCCCTGAAATATTTTACCAGATTGCGACAAAAATACCAGAGACAAAATTCATAATCGTCGGAGATGGCGAACTTAGGAAGCTTGTTGAAAAGAAAATTTCTAAACTTGGTTTAAATGCTTTATTTACCGGTAGAATACCTCAAACAGAAGTTGCAAAATATATGAGCGCAATGGATGTAATGATACTTCCAAGCAGAAATGAAGGATTTGGTACAGTATGTCTTGAAGCTCAAGCGTGCGGAACTTGTGTTATAGGTAGCAGTAACGGTGGTATTCCAGAAGCAATTG
>JBCNVJ010000098.1:0-20579 GCA_039630255.1 Fervidobacterium sp.
GGGGAGAAGTTAATCTCTAAATTCTGAGCCACATCTTTGTAATGCATCGGTCTATCTACAAAAACATCTATTGGACCTAATTCATCTCCGAGGTACTGGAATATATCATAATCAACGATAACATATCTGTTGATTTTCATACCTGTAAGTAACTCTATGCGCCTCTTAAAGTTTTCAATCCCTTCGTTTTGATAATAGGAATTTATTTTTTTGCCATCAACTATTAAATCCCTCGGAATACTTGATATTAAGATCTTTTTATTTGCTAAATCAGCGCTTGCAACAAGTATTACATCGGTACGTCGAGTATTTCCTATGTCTTTGTCAAGACCAAGGATTAATATGTTTACAGGATCTTCTGTGGGAACAAAAAGAAATCGTAGAAACATCTCAACCCATATTGTTGAAACAAACAAAGCAACAGCCATTCCAAATACGATAATGGCTATGTAAAGGAAATTTTTCATACTGAATCTCCCTTAACCCAACCAATGTAAGGTAGATTCCTGTATTTCTCATTCCAATCTAATCCATATCCAACTACAAATTTATCTTCTATATCAAATCCAACAAAGTCAGGTGTAACTTTTGATTTCCTTCCAAGTTTTCTTAATAATGTAACCACCTTCAGATCAGCTGGCCTGTACCTTTTAAGGTACTCTAATATATAAGATAGTGTAAGTCCAGTGTCTAAAATATCCTCAACAACTATTACATACCTTCCCTCAATAGGTTCATCTATCCAACTCTTAACCCGGATTCTTCCTGTTGACGAAACTCCGGAATAACTTGATACTTGAATAAATGAATACTCAACATTCATATCTATATCTTGAACGAGCTCACTAAAGAAATGTATTGAGCCTTTCAATACACAAACTGCATGAAGTATATCGGTCTTATCCTTATAATATTTTGTTATCTCTTGTCCTAATTCTTTTATTCTTTTTTTTAATTCATCAGTTGAGATCATTATTTCAACCAAAAAGATCGCCTCCCTGAAATAGTTTGGAAATTTCACATTGAAAGTTGCGAATTTTCTTACTTACCATATTTAAATATTAAGTTAAATTTCTCACTTTTCAATAACACCAGCACATAAAACCTGGTCTTGGTTGTAAAATACAGCTATCTGGCCTGGGGTAACTGCAAAGACAGGTTGTTCAAATGAAATTTTTAATTTTCCATCCAACTTCTTCACGAAACAACTTACTTCGTTGAACTTTTTCCTTATTTTTACAGTAGCTTGAAATTGCTCTGGTAAATCGTCCAAAAAGTTAACATTGCCAACTATCATTTCCCTTTGGTACAACTCTTCCAATGGAGCAACAACAATGTAGTTTCCATCAATATTTTTAGCTTTAACGTAATACTTCTGACCTGTTGCTATCCCGAATTTTCTCTGCCCTACTGTATAAAATGGAAGTCCGCTATGTTGTCCAATTATTCTGCCTTCGTTGGTTATTATGTTGCCTTTTTGTATTGTTATTCCCTGTTCCTGGAAAAAACTTTTAAAGTCATTATCTGGCAAAAAGCACAGGTCTTGTGAATCGGTTTTTTGAGCCACATGTATACCAACTCGCTGTGCAATTTTTCTTACCTCATCCTTTGAGTACTCACCGTTTGGAAGTAATATCTTGTTTAACTTCTCTTTTTTTATAGAGGCTAAAAAATAAGATTGATCTTTATTCTTGTCAACGGCTTTGTACAATTTTCCATCGATAATTCTGGCATAATGTCCAGAGGCAATGAAATCTAATCCGTCAGAAATTGCTTGTTCAAAAACTACTCCAAATTTTATAATGTCATTGCAAAAAAAACACGGATTGGGAGTCCGTCCTAAGAGGTTTTCATTGATAAAATAGTTTATTATCTTTTCTTTGAAAACTTCTTCTACATGTATTATCTTGAATGGTACATTAAATTTCTTTGCAATCATTCGAGCATCGTAGGTATCTGATGGACTGCAGCAAACTTTATGTTTAATTTGTTTAGTTATGTAAAGCTCGTCTGAAACAGTTTTCATATGATAAGCTATTACATCGTAACCTTGTTCTAAAAGCAGGTAAAGTGCAACCGCGCTATCTACTCCTCCGCTCAGCAATATTCCAACCTTTTTACTCAACTTTTGCACCTCGCAATATAATCGTTCACTAGATCCTTCAGAGTTATTGATTTTAATGCATCTCTCATCTTTTCAAGCACAAATTCCCAAATCTTGTTAACAGTACAACTTTCAGGCGAACTATTTTTATCATTTACATCAACAAAACATTTTATAGCGTCAGTTGGATTGTCAACAGCAGAAACAATGTCATAAACTGTTATTAGTTCAGGACTCTTACTGATTTCATAGCCTCCACCTCTGCCTCTATAAGCTCTTAGTATACCCTTTCTTGCCAGTTCTGCAAGTATTTTTTCTATAAACTCAAGAGGTAGTTTTTCATGACATTTTTGAATAAGCTCACGAGCATTTATACGCTTATTTTCCGTACTTATTAGTATCATCATTTTTATTGCATACTCACTCTTCATTGTTATTGCCATATTTTCACTTCCTTTTGTGTCTAAGATTTGTGAGCACTACTGTACATTCTTCTCAGGATATATGATATAAACTGGATGAGGTGATACTCCATTATTCAAAGCCATACGTACATCACTCACGTATACGTCTATTCGATTACCTTTTATCGCACTTCCGGTATCCTCAGCTATGAAAATAGTATTATTTAAAGTAGGTATATAAACAAGAGAGCCAAGAGGTATAACATTTGGATCCACTGCTATAGTTTTAAACTGTTCAGGTACTCCTCCATTTCTTGCAATTCTAAAGGTTGGATGTGAAGGTACTTTTCCATCATCCCATTCGGTATAAAAAGTTACAGTAAATATTCCCTTGTATTCGGTGAAAAGTCTGAGTGGATCTCTTGGTTCACCTTCTATATATAGTTCAAAATGAAAAACATCGATACATTGTCCTAAGGGTTTTGTATTTGAGATAAAACTTCCTGGCTTAACAGATGTGTTTACACCACCATATACAGCTACTATCATATTCCCATGGTCTATTCTAACTGTATTGTTATCAATACTTAGTACTTTTCCAGGTAGTATAGGATATATATCTTTTCCACGTGCATATATATCTATTCCAATGCTTGTTATTCCATTTTTGTTCTGACCAAAATAGGTGATGATATCCGATGGAACTATTTTAACAGGTGTTCTAACATATTGTGAAGGTTCACCCACAGGGATTTTTATCACCTGACCCACGTAAATCTTTGAAGTATCAGAGATATTGTTTATCGATGTTAAGTCATTTAACTTCACGTTATAGGCGTTCGCTATACTGCTTAAATTGTCTCCTTGCTTTACAACGTAGTAAATGTAACCACTCTTAAGCCTTAATAATTCTTCAGGTGACAAACTCTGGATAGCTGCTTTTATTTCTTGAATTTGTTGCTGAAGCTGTTTAAGAAATAGTGTATCATTCTGTATTAAATTAAATGAAATACCATCTTGCAAATTTCTTAGGCGCATATTAACAAGGTCGAGTTCCTTCTTTACATTCTCTATTTCTTTCAATTGATTCTCTACATTCAATATCTTGCTTGCAGTTGAATTGGTAACCTTTTCTAAATCACCAAGTTTTTTTGTAAGCTGAATCATTGAAGAATTTGATGTTGTTATATTTGTTTGCAATTCCTGGATTTTACTTTCCAAAGTGTTTATCTTGCTTGAAATTTGTGTAGTAATCTTGTCCATATCATCTATTTTCTTTGTAAACTGAATTAATGAAGTTCCTGATGTTGTTGACGTAGCTTGAATTTCTTGAATTTTGCTTTCTATAGCGCCAATTTTAAATGAAAATTTCGTTTCAAGCTCTTGGATTTTATTCTCTGCTGAAGTTGTTTTTGATGAAAGTGAATAAGCACTTTTTTCCAAGTCTGTTATCTTTTTTGAAATTTCTTCAATTTGATTGTTTATTGAGGAGACGTTCTTTTCGAGTGTTAGATAGTCTTCAGCAATATTGGAAATTTTTTTGACATTTTCAACATTTGTTTGCAAAGTTTGGATACTAGTTTGAAGGTTCGAAACAGTTCTTTGTAATTCTGAAATTTCAGGGTTTTTTGAAGGACTTTTTTGGTTTATCTTTTGCTCTAAATTTTCAATCCGGTTGTTGATATCACTCACGTTCATAGATAACTCAAGGTAATTTCCCAAAGGGAAACAACCAGACAAAATAAAAAACATAAAAAAGAGAATTAATAAAACTGGTAAATTTCCTATTCTTCCTTTATCTCCTGCCATCTATCCTTCCCTGCCTTGACATAGAATGATTTTGAAGTTCGGTATTTCGTAACAAGCAAAGAAAACCATTTTCTTGCATCTTGAATTTTACCAAGCCTGTATGATATCTCACCAAGATAAAATACTATCATTGGTTCTTTTTCTTCATCAATGTGAGATGTGCTATAACATTCTTCAAAATTCACAAGGGCTTTGGCAAGAGCTTTAAGTTCGTTCTCATTATCTTCAATTTCTCTGTAAAGCCAAGCCATTCTTAAAAACATTTCCGCTGCCTTACACGGTATTCTTTTTGCCTTGTAGAACAAGGATGCAATCGCGTACGACAATATGGCTACTTTATGATCTCGCTCTTTGGAGAAAGATAAATCTTTTGGAATTTTAAATTGGTTTTGCACATTTCTGATTTCGTCAAGATAAATTGGGGAAATTTGAGATTCAAAATCACCTTCTAAGGCCGCATAATAGCAACTTTCACACACAACAACAGAATACAAAAGCGCATTAATACCTTCATAGTTTGGTTTCAGGTCAGGATCATAGTTTTTTATCCTTATCTTGTCAGTAAAGACTTTCTTACTCATAGCTGTGCCACCACAGAGTGGGCATTTGTATTTCTTATCCCACATTTCTGGCATTTTCTCACCTTTCATCTGTTAATAACAAAGCCTCTACAAAATCTTTTGGATTAAATGGCTTTAGGTCCTCGATTCCTTCCCCCACACCTATGAATTTTATAGGTATACCAAGTTCTTTCGCAATTGCTATAGTTATACCACCTTTCGCTGTTCCGTCAAGTTTTGTCAAGACAATTCCAGTGACGTTAACTACCTCTTTAAATATCTTTGCTTGCTGTAAACCATTTTGCCCTGTCACTGCATCTAATACTAAGAGTACTTCATGCGGGGCGCTGGGTATTAACTTTTGCACAACACGATTTATTTTTTGCAATTCATCCATCAGATGCTTTTTGTTGTGTAACCTTCCAGCCGTATCGAGCAATACAATATCTTTTGATTTTGAAATGGCATGACTCACACTATCATATGCAACAGCAGCAGCGTCTGCACCTTCTGTGTGAGCTATAAACGTTGCGCCTGATCTATCAGCCCAGACTTTGAGTTGATCAATTGCTGCTGCTCTAAAGGTGTCACATGCTCCTATAACGACTTGCTTTCCTTCACTTTTAAACATATGAGCAAGCTTACCACACGTTGTGGTTTTTCCAGAGCCATTAACACCAACTATATTTATTACAAAAGGCTTTTCATTTAATGAATTCAATGAGTTGTTATTAGTTAGTATTTCTATAAGTATCTCTTTAAGTGCTGAAAGTGCGTCATCTGGTTTCAATTTTTCAAGTTTTGAGATAATATACTCAGTTGCTTCAATACCCACATCGGCTGATATCAACAGTTCTTCTATTTCCTCTTTTGTTTGAGAATCAAACTTTTTAAATCTCAATATTTCCCCTATTTTATTAAAGAATGCATCTCTACTTTTTCTAAGTCCTTCTTTTAGCTTTTCGAAAAAACCCATAACTAACCTCCCTGTGCATTTATAATTTTCAATCTAAATCTATGCATGCAAAAACTAAACCATTTTTCTTACTTATTATAACCCTGTCAAATTTTATGTTTAGTCTCTCCAATAATCTATCTTTCATCAGTGATTTTATAACAACCCTTTTCTTGGCTATTCTTACAAGATCTTGTAAAACGTCGTTGGTTAACGTATCATAACTTGCCAATGGCCTTAGTGGATTAAGTGCTGAGCTTTCAAAGATAGGGTTTTCAAACATTGGATCACAGTAAACAATATCAAATACCTTGTCTTGTTGTTCTTTCACAAACTGCTTCATATCTGCATGGTAGAGTTCAATTTTTTTGATTGCATTGTTTATCCATTCATCCTTGGCAACATATTTTTTCAATCCATACGAAATGACTCTGAATATATGTTCCGAAACTTCAGTACCTATAACCTTCTTAACAAAGTGCGAGATAAAGACTGCGTCCATTCCTAGTCCAAATGTTCCATCATACACAATATCATCTTTCGAAGGTTGTAAAGCCTGTAAAAGATAATCGTGTCCTTCTCTTTTGTAATTTTCCATTCTTATCTTTGCAATCCCGGGATGGAAAAAAAGTTTATGGTTTCCAATATTTAAAGAAAGATTCAAATTATTATCCACAACATAGTAAAACTGTATAACACCTTGTTTTATTCTTTCTGTTAAATGGCGTCTGTTGTAATACGGAATACCAAATTCATTTGACAGTTGCTTAGCTAAATTTACAGCATACTTAGAACCGTTGTGTGAAGTCGTAACTATAACCATAGTTTCAGGAACATTTTTAGAAATTTGTCGTGTTTGTTGAAACATCAGTCTCTTGAATTTCCTCCTTATTTTTCGATTCTTCCAACTGCTTAACTAGTTCTTGAAGTCTTTTCAATGTTTCTTCCTTTTGAATTAATTCTTCCTTTGCTTTTTCATAAGCTTGCTTTACAGCTTCGTACTCTTGTATTGTTGTTCTATACTTCAGATAACTTGTTAGAAAATAGCTTAGGAAAACTAACAATATAACTATATAAAAAAGCACAAGGAGATTAAATTCTTTCCTCTTGACTTTACTTTTTAACTTCAGATAAAGACACCTCTTTTATTGTCCATGATATTATTTCAAATCAATAATTTCGCCAGTAGCAGCGTCATTATTAGGTGCTGTCCTGGTTACGAGTGCATTTTTGGAAGGCGAGTAAAATGTATAAGTCTTTCCTCGCTCACCAATGAAAACACATTGATTTCCCTCTGAAGTCTTTTTTGTGAATAGATAAACTGTCTTTTCAACATCGCGAATTTCGACAAATTCTTCGTCCTGTGTTTTGATTGTGAATTTGTAAGCTTTCGAATAATCAAGGACGCTTATGTTTTTATTTTCATTATCAGTTGCATAAATCAATACATAAAAAGATTTTGAGACCGGGATAGAATATTCTCTTTTTCCAATCGATACACTTGCTACGTAAGGTACAAAGGTTGTATCTGTAGCATATCTTATACTCATAGAAGCTTCAATATCTATTTTGTCTGATTCTGAGGCAACGAATGTAAACGGTAATCCCCTGTTCAAACCGTTTACAATATAAGTAATATCATTTTCTTGCAGATTAAACGAAGAATCGCCTACCCAGAAATTAATAGAAGATGAGATATCGGTTATTACGATATCTTTTAACAACATTTTACCTGTTTTATCTACCACTTCTTTTGGTAATCCGTTAAAATAAACATATGCCGTGTATTGTCTTTGATTAGTTCCTGTTAAAATCTGACTTAGTAGCAGCGCACAACCACTTAATACAAATACTAACAGTAGAATAACAAAATACACAAATATCTTCAAATTTCTCAAATTAATCCTCCTTACTATGAGCAACTTTGGTTAGCTGTGTCATTTGAAATTAACATTTGTAACAATGACTACATATCCATTTTGCTCGTGGTAATCCACCTTTACTTTTTCAGGTGGAATGTTGAATTTTCTTGAAATTGTCTCAATAACTGCGTATTTTATCTCCTCAGAATTTGCTTCAAATTCTTCAACAGGTATCATTTTTACTATTTCTCTTCTTCTTGTAAGCATGGTTTCAAGTCGTTCGGCAGCTTCTTCTTTTGGTGATTTTGTGTTTTTTTGTTTTTTCTTCTTGAATATGTCTATAATCCACATCACAATCACCTCTTCTTAAACATAGAAAGTAATGAAGATATGAATCCTTTGGAAACACCCTTTAAATCTTCGTCGATGGGTATCTGTTCCCCCTTGACCCTTCTAACGATGTTCTCAAAGCTTTTCCCTATGACTACTCCATCTTCAAGTACAACAGGTATACCTTTGTTTGTTGCAACAATTACCTCTTCTGAGTCAGGAATGACTCCGATTAATCTCATTGCGAGAGCTTTTTCAACATCACTTTTGTCAAGCATATCTCCTCGTTTTGCCATGTGTACTTTGAATTTGTTTAACACGATGTACATTTTATCTTCTGTGAATCCGTAATTTTCTAATAATCCTATGACTCTATCGGCATCAGATATGGCAGGTAATTCTGGAGTTGTTACAATAAAAGCTGCCTCTGCAGGGGCAACTGAGTTTCTAAAACCTCTTTCTATACCTGCAGGTGAATCTATGAGTATGTAATCGAAGTCATCATAAAGCTCCTGTACAATACGTTTCATATCTTCAGGTGACATCATTTCTTTCGTTGCTACTTGAGAAGCAGCTAAAAGATACAAATTCTTCAACTGCTTGTGCTTCACAAGTGCCTCCTTAGCTGAAACAGTACCGTTTACTACGTCGAAAGAAGTGTAAATAATCCTATTTTCAAGTCCAAGTACAACGTCAAGGTTCTTGAGTCCTATATCAGCATCTATAAGACACACCCTCTCCCCCATCTTGGCAAGTGTACAACCAAGATTAGAAGTAAAGGTCGTCTTACCAACTCCACCTTTTCCTGAAGTAACTACAAAGACTTTTGGTTTCCCAACCATTAAATCCCCACTCCCTCTATACGCCAATTTATTCGTTCAAACCGAGTTTTGCATAATAGACTAACTCTGCTTCTATGAATATATCTATTTCTCCGTCCATAACTGCTTCTATGTTACCAGTTTCTACATCAGTTCTGTGGTCTTTTACCATTGTATATGGTTGAAACACGTAGGATCTGATCTGATTTCCCCAGCTTATGTCCCTTAACTCACCTTGAATTTGTTCTATCTGTTTCCTTCTCTTTTCAAGTTCAAGTTGATATAGCCTTGCCTTCAACATTTTCATAGCAGTTTCACGATTTTGCAATTGCGAGCGTTCTGTTTGACACGTCACAACAATGCCTGTAGGTATGTGTGTGATCCTTATAGCGGATTCGGTTTTATTAACATATTGCCCGCCAGCTCCGCTTGCTCGGTAAGTATCAATCCTTATATCTTCAGGCTTAATCTCGATATCTATATCATCTTCTATTTCTGGTAATACGTTAACAGATGCAAACGAAGTATGTCTTCTTTTATTTGCATCGAAAGGAGAAATTCTCACAAGCCTATGCACACCTCTTTCATGCTTTAGATATCCATAAGCAAAATCGCCTTTCACGTAAATTGTTGCACTTTTTATACCAGCTTCTTCTCCATCTTGGTAGTCAACAACTTCAACGGAATAACCTCTTCGTTCCGCCCAACGTAAGTACATTCTCAAAAGCATTGACGCCCAATCTTGAGACTCTGTACCTCCAGCACCTGGGTGGATTGAAAGATAAGCGTTTGAATTATCGAATTTTCCATTCAAAATCAATTCCAGTTCGAATTCTCTTATTTTTTGTGCAACCTCTTCAATAATTTCTTCTAAATGTTCCTGCATAGAAGGATCTTCTTCCACTAACTCAATCCCAACTTCTATGTCCTCAAACAATTTTTTAATCTTTTCCATATCTTCAACTATCTTCCTGATTCTCTGGATTTCCTTGTTAACCTGCTGGGCTCGCTTTTGATCATTCCAAAAATCAGGTTTCAAACTTTCCTCTTCGAGCTCTTTCAGCTTTTCCTTCTTATCTTCTGGGTGAAAAACCTCAAGTATATCATTGTACTTCCTTTTTAGTTCATCGATTCGTTGTTTTAGTTCATATGCAATCACAATCTACACCTCTCCTTTTCACTTACTAAATCAAGCAATTCATACTTTTTCCTATTTATTCAAGCTGGTAAAAATCAGATATCCAAAAACTGCTAAAAACAACGTTAATAACACCAATGATATTTCTTTTCGATAAGTGTAAATACTTGTATCAATAGTAACTTTTGCTTCTTTTTTCATTTCAACATTTCCATCAGATAACAAAACATAGACGGTGTACGTACCGTCTTTATTACCATCACCATTCCATACAATTTCTGTGGTACCAGGCATAATCGATAGTTTTTTTTCATAAACTATTTTACCAGAAAAATCGACAATTTGAAGTACTCCGGATGCCTTTCTTGATGAGTATATTTTAATTTTGCATTCATCATCTGTCCAGTCACCATTTGGTGAAAATTTCTCGGGTGTAACTATTAACTCGAGATTAAATTGCAGAGGCTTAAACTCTAACCAAAGTGGTGTTTCCTTAGCATAAAGTACATTTACTTGAGTTTTTATATTTTCGAAACCCGGGGAAGTAAACGTTACTTCATATGTTCCAACTGGAAGCACTGCGCTGTCTCCATACTTTTCTATTACGCCTGCCCCTTTACCATTTGGCAAGTAAACGTAAACTGGGTAGGTATTTGAAAATATGGTTACTTTTCCCAAACCTATAGGTGTAATGTAAACGGATGAAGGTTTCTTTTCCACCTTGAATATAGTTTTTTCATATACAATATACTGATTTGAGCTCACAACCCATAAAGTATGATAACCTTCTGATGAAAATTTTACAATCAACCTGCCATAAGTATCCGTCTTACCTGCAAAAGTATTGTCGATGTATACATCAGCAAACGGCTCAGCTGTAAAGATTACCACAGAATAATCTGGGAGGTTATCTAAACTGAAAGTTGGTATGTTGCCAAAACCAATAATTATCTGGAACGAAAATTGTGCGTAGACTATGGTGAAAAAGATTGTCAAAAAGAGTGCAATAAATCTTTTCATACTTTCTGCCTCCTCTTAGAAAACCGTTGTTATCATTTTACTTTACTTACAAATACCAATATCTCTGCAACTGCCAAATAAAGTTTTGACGGAATCATTTCAAGAACGTCGAGTTTGAATAATTCTTCAACCAATTCTGGTGACTTTACTATTGGTACGTTATTTTCCTCTGCCTTTTTAATAATCATATCTGCCAAGTGACATTTACCTTTAGCCACTACAAATGGCGCAAAGTCTCTACCTATTTCGTATTTTAATGCAACAGCAAGTCTTTCTGTACAATCTTTTTCTACCATCTCAAACATAAGCTCCCTCTGAAAAGTTCAAAAGTTTTATAGCAACTATTTGAAAACTTTTCCTGAGATTTTCTTCTAGCTGCTGAACGTTTTCCGGAAATTTTTCGAAGTATATTATAGCCGAATTCGTAACACCTTCCTCGATCTTACCAAATATCTTATTATCTTTTAGAAATACGTGAAAAGTACTGCACTTTCTATCCATAAAGACTATACTTTCCCCTTCTTTCTTTAGACCGTATCTACCAGATAACACGTTCAAGTAAATTTGAAATTTTTTATCTTCATCATCAATTTTATCGTTAGATAAAATTTTCTTTAGTTTTGCAAGCAGGTAGCTGTTTATATCAATTCTTTTTGATAATTCCTCCAAGAAAAGTGCAAGTGCAACAACGATTGAGTTTGAATGTTTATATTGCATTTTTTCAATCAGCTTTTCAGAAAACACGACGAATTTAACATTGGGTAACTGGTCAAACTCGCCTGGTTTTTTCGCAACTACCTTAGCCAAATAATCACCTGCACCAAAATCTTTTATCTCAATTTTGGTTCCTTCTTTCGGTACTTTTTTATCACTCTTTATAATGTACTCTCCATCCTTGGTTTTAATCTTTACATACTTTCCATAAGACTCTAATACAAGTCCGTAAGTGCGCATATTCACTCATCTCTTAACATCTGTTAAGTGAATTGATTCCAATAACTCATCGACTTCTAAGAAGAATATGTAACTTTTTTCCTTTTCATTGTATATATACCTTTGAGAAAGAGGTTTAAAAAATCCTTCTTTAAATTGTACAACAATATTGGAATCACCTATAATAGCCTTTTTAACCTGTTCATTCCAAAGTAAAATACGCAAGATACTGTACTTAATCAAGTTGCTAACGCTATCAGGCAGTTTCCCAAATCTATCCACCAATTCATCACGGATATCCAATACTTCTTCTAAGTTTGAAGCTGAAGCGATTCTTCTGTAAAATCTCATACGCTCGAATGGATCATATATGTAAAATTCTGGTATCACAATACTGCCGGGTATACCTTCTATTTCCGTATCTATTTTATTTACTACCTGTCCTTTGCTTTCGAGTATTGCTTCATTTAGGAGTTCCAAATAATAAGTAAGGCCAACATCGTTTATATAACCATGCTGCTCCAAACCAAATATAGCACCTATACCTCTGATTTCCATGTCTTTCATGGCTATCTTCAAACCACTACCGGGACCAACGTACGACTTTATGGCATAAAGTCGTTCAAGTACTTTGCTGTTCACATTTTTTGGATGAAAGAAATAAGCGAAAGCAAGTTTATCGCTTCTTCCAACTCTTCCTCTTAATTGATAAAGTTGTGCAAGTCCATATCTATGTGCATCATCAACAATTATTGTATTCGCATTTGGAACATCTACTCCATTTTCCACAATAGTAGTACACAATAACACATCAGCTTTACCGTGGAAAAACAGATCTACCGATTTCTTCAACTCGCTTTTTGATTGTTGACCATGCCCTACAACAATAGATACATCCGGCAAAAGTTGTTTTAAATTATCATATACATCGTATATACTGTCGACACGATTATGTACATAAATTACCTGTCCACCTCTACTAAGTTCTCTAAGTATTGCCATTTTCACAATACGCTCATCAAAAGGACCAATATGTACTTGTGTTTCTTTTCTACCAAATGGAGGGGTTTTCAATTCTGAAAATTCTTTTAACTCCGAAAGTGCCATGTGTAATGTTCTTGGTATAGGAGTAGCACTCATTGAGAGAACATTTACATTCACTCTAAACTTCTTGAACTTTTCCTTTTGTTCAACGCCAAACTTTTGTTCTTCATCAATAACGACAAGCCCAAGATCAGAAAATACTAAATTGTTTAACACACTGTGAGTTCCTATTAACAAATCGATACTACCATTTTTCACACCCTTAATTATTTCTTCCCTCTCCTTTTTTGTTACAAACCTATCAAGCAAAGCAACCCTTATTCCAAATGGTTTAAATCTTTCTGATATATTTTCGAAATGCTGCCTGGCAAGTACGGTAGTTGGGGCTAAAAGCACCGCTTGTTTTCCAGATACAATAGTCCGGAAAATAGCCCTTATAGCAACTTCTGTCTTCCCATATCCGGCATCTCCAACAAGTAATCTATCCATAGGTCTTTCGCTTGCCAAATCCTCAAGAACTTCCTGGATGGCTTTTGTTTGATCTTCAGTTTCGATGAAAGGGAAAGTTTTTGAAAACTCTGCTTCCAATTCAACATCACCCTGTAAAATGATACCTTTTGTTGAATTTCGGATGTGGTGTATTAAAATCATATCTCGAACAATCTGCTGGATGTTTCTTTTTACTTTTGAAACTTTTCGATTCCAAGTACCTTTTTTCAAAGAATCAAGTTTTACATTAATGTCGTCACCTATGTACTTATCAATGAGATCAATTCTTTCAATAGGTACATACAATGTTGAATCGGCAAAGTTTAAAATAAGAAACTCTCTTTGACCTTGCGCAGTTTCCACTTTCCTTATTTCTGAGAACCTTGCTATACCATATTTCTTGTGCACAACAATGTCTCCAACTTGTAGTTCTTCCTCAGAGATAACAGGAGCGGATGGAACGTATTCTTCCATCTTGTGTTCATGTTCAACTTTCCCTGGAAAACTAACTACTACCTCTTTGGCTTTGGAAACAAACTCTTCATAATCTATTATTCCATATTTTCGATACAATTCTTTTAATTCGCTATTTTGCAAAGAACTTCTAATTTCTCTTTCGAATGAAATAAAATGCTCCAAAACAGACTTTTTATTATAAATTTGCAGCTCGATATTGTAATCTAAAAATGTACCGTTTACATACTTTCCGGTAAATTGATCTTCCATGTTTTCAAAAAATGTTTGTTCTGACATTTCTATGACAAATTCTTTTGCTGGTAATAACAAAGCATATTCTAACAATTCTTGACTTCTTTGGGTTTTTAAGTCGAATCTTTTTATTTCATCAATTAGATTATCATACAATTCAATTCTTACAGGAACATTGTCAGGTCCAAGATAATCTATTATTTCACCACGTATTGAAAACGTACCACCCTCTCTTACAGTGAATACACGTTCATAACCAAGCATTGTAAACAACTGTTCAGGTGAGTGTAATTCATCACCTGGCTTTAAAATATATGTATGCTTTTTAATTTCCTCTGGCTTCATTATATAATGTAGTAACGCACGAAGTGTTGATATGCCGTTTAACTTACCTTGAGATGCAAGATACAGTGCGTATATACGTCTTGAACGTACATACCAAGAAGGTCTTAAATTCTCATATGGTAATACATCATAATCTGGTATATAAAAATATCCTTCTAAATTTGTCTCTTTTTCAGTAGGTACAATAAGTATTTTATTCACAACGTTACCACCTGCTGACTGTAGTCCATACCACATTTTCTGTGTTCCTTATTTGGATAAAGGAATGTATAAAGATCGCTTGCAAGCAAATCTCTCTCAAACTGCCATAGATAAAGATTCTCATCGATATTAAAATTACCTTTTCCTTCCTCCATCTTCTTTTTGACTTGTTGAAGTACATTCTTGTAAAGTGAGGCTGTCGAAACTACTGGAATAGAAGCTTTCTTTTTGATAGTTTTCAACAAAGTCCTACCCTTTTCTGTGAACCCTAAGAGTCTAAGGTATTGTGGCCCTTTTTCATTACTTAGCTCTGTATTATTTTTGTCCATTTCAAACAACACATGCAACATAGCTCTTCTGATACGTGAATAAGTAAATCTTTTAGCCTTTACATTTTCAACTAAGCATTGAACATCTCCGCAAATTCTGGCAGATTCGTAAAATCTTAAATCAAGTCCCTCATTGAAACTGTAAATCCTTTCGAAATCCTCTCTTTTCATTTTTCTGAACATTGGGATTAAAAAATCCAGATTTTCCCAAAAAACAGGACCTTTTCCATCTGAAAATTCGCGATTCAAGATCTCATAAGTTGCTTGTGGAAGAGCTTCCTTTGCTAATTCAAATTCATTAAATTTTATTGCCCTGCGTATAGCACTTGCTGAAGAAAATTTTCCTTTAAATGTTTCATCATTATAATCTGCCCCTAATCTTTTTATAACATGTGGTCGAATATTACTATTGTATTTTATAAGAGCTTTCAAATATTCTATGCCGAGAATATCGTTTGACTTAGATAACTTTTCAACATCATTGCTTAAAGAACTCATAAGGGCATATTTTCTTGCATTTGGATAAGAATATCCTAACTTAAGATTCCTTTTCAGTTCAAGTTTGAACTCTGGAGTTTGAAATGTTAAAAGGTGCGCTACTTTCTTCAAAAATTCTATATCACCGCTTTCACTGCCAAATACAACATCAGTAACAACCCCCGTTCTATGCAATATTCCGACAGAGCCAATTGCAAAACCACCAGCATCCTGAACTGCATAGACCGTTGGAAGTTCAAATACTATATCTACTCCATTTCTAAGTGCAATCTCAGTACGTGCAAACTTATTGATTATTGCAGGTTCGCCACGTTGACAAAAATTGCCACTCATAACAGCGATTGTGTAGTCTGGCTCAACTAATCTTTTAGCTTCGTTCAAATGATATAAATGACCAAAGTGAAAAGGATTATACTCTACGATAATACCAAGCACTTTCATACAAAACCACAACCTTACTCAGAAAATTCCTGCCTCAGAACGGTGAATTGTAAGACGAACAAGATAAGGTTGTAGGAAAAATATATTGCAGAAAGGTACATCATCTCAATAGTATTACCTTTGTCTTGAAGCAAATCAATCCCTATCCATGTTGGACCTGTGAAAGCAAGTTTATAAACCTGAACAGCTAAACTAACACCGGAAGCAATGAAGGCAAAAATTATATGAAACGAGGCATTACCTCCAACAGCTTTGGAAAACGGATACGTACTTGTAAAGAAGCCACTTGCCGCAATTAAAAGTAGAATGAATAACAAGTACCTCGAATCAACAAATGTCAATCCTGTCAAGTTCGACACAATAGGTGCTAAATACAAAACTGCAAGGTAAACCGCAAGGGATATAAAACCAAAAACAAATGTTATAAAGCCAACGAGTATTAAGAAGTAATACTCCCATCTCGCCAATTCTTTGCTTTTTCGTTCCGATTTAGATGTGTACCTATCCAAGCCTCTTTCGATCTCTTTCCCTGTTTGCATAGATAGATTAAATCCCTCCTTTTATACTATCTTGCCGTCAACAAACATCAAGAAAATTATATCACAGAAAAAAAGAATAAGCTAAGATATACAAAATAATGTTTGGGCAAGTTTTACATATTCATAGGCTCACTTTTCACATTTTATAATATTTCACACTTCCACATAAGGTGCTATAATAGTTTTAGTTAAGCAAAACTTTTTAAAATTAATCCGAGAAGGTGATAACATGCTTTCATTATTCACAGATACAACTTTCAGAGACGGGCACCAATCTTTAATAGCTACAAGAATGAACACGAGTGACATACTTGGAATTATAGAAGTAGTAGATGAGCTCGGATTTCAAGCTCTCGAGGTTTGGGGTGGAGCGACTTTTGATGTTTGTGTTAGATATCTTAACGAAGATCCTTGGGAAAGGATCAGACAGATAAAGAAGAAATTAAAAAACGGCAAAACACAGATGCTTTTACGCGGACAAAATCTTGTTGGATATAGACATTATGCTGACGATGTAGTTGAATTATTTGTAAAAAAAGCGATAGAAAATGGTGTAGATGTGATCAGGGTCTTTGATGCATTGAATGATATAAGAAATCTTGAGAAAAGCATAGAAGTTGCTTTAAAGTATGGTGCGCACGTACAAGGTGCGATATCTTACACCATAAGCCCTGTCCATACACTTGACTACTTTTTGAGCTACGCACAATTGCTTGTTGAAAGAGGAGTACATTCCTTATGTATAAAAGACATGGCTGGACTTTTAACACCTAAAATTGCTGGAGAACTTGTTGAAAGCTTAAAAAAGAAGTTTGATTTGCCGGTTGAAGTGCATACTCATGCAACTGCAGGACTTGGCGAACTTGCTTATCTAACGTCATTTTTAGCGGGTGCTGATGTTGTGGATACTGCATTTTCTCCATTTGCTATGACCACCAGCCAACCAGCTTTTGAATCGATATATTATTCATTTTCTGAATACAAAAAATTGTCACCGATAGACTGGAAAAAAGTAGATGAAATAGTAAAATATCTTTGGGATGTTAGAAAAAAATATGAAAACTATGATGTCAAAATGTACACTATTGATCACAGAATCATAACATCTCAAGTGCCAGGTGGCATGTACTCAAATCTTGTAAAACAATTATCAGAACAAAAAATGCTTCACAAGCTTGATGAAGTACTCGAAGAAATTCCAAGGGTTCGTGCAGATCTTGGTTACCCACCACTTGTTACACCAACAAGTCAAATAGTAGGTGTACAAGCTGTACTTAACGTTATGACTGGTGAGAGATATTCAAAAGTCACGAAAGAAGTTAAAGACTATGTCAAAGGTCTATACGGTAAACCGCCAGCTCCGATTGATAAAGAACTTGCCAAAAAAATTCTGGGTGACGAAAAGCCAATAGATGGAAGACCAGCAGATTACATAGAACCTGAGCTTGAAAAAAGAAAAAAAGAAATAGGACTTTTGGCTCAAAGTGACGAAGAGTTGTTAATTTATGCTATACTCGGTGAAGTTGGAAAACAATACCTAAGGAAAAAATACGATGAAAAGATACAAGTTGACTGGTGTCTTGTTGAGAATTTTCAAGGAGGATACCCAGTTTGATAATAGGTATAGGCAACGATGTATTAGATATATCGCGCGTGGGCATAGAATTTGAAAGACGTATCCTGACAGAAGAAGAAAAAACTCAGCGAGAAAAAATCACACCTGAATACATAGCTGGACGATTTGCACTGAAAGAAAGCTATTTCAAGGCTATTGGTACGGGGTTGAACGGCAATTCATTTCAAGACATATCTTTTCTAAATCGAAAAGATGGCAGTATATACGCAAGTATACATAGATACATAAAACCGGAATCTGGTGTGTACAACTTTCTTCATGCAACACTCTCACATGATGGATTTGCTTTTGCAAGTGTCGTTTTAGAAAAATTAGTAGGTAAAGTATACATAGGTATAGGTACAAATGTTGGAGACAAAGAGGCAAATATACAAACAGCTATACATCATTTACAAAAAATCAGCCGGATTATAAACATGTCTAAAATAATTGAAACCTTGCCGTATGGTAAATTAGATCAACCGAATTTCTTGAACTGTATTGTTGAAATTGATACAGATTTGTCACCCGACGAACTACTAGACCAGCTTCTTAAAATAGAACAAGAAATGGGCAGGATCAGAACAGAAAAGTGGGGACCACGAATAATAGATTTAGATATAATCTTTTATGGAAATTTGGTTATCAAAAACAAAAATCTTCAAGTACCACACTACGACTTTGAAAACCGAATATTTTTCGTTCAACCCATGTGCGAACTCGATCCGAATTTTTTGCACCCATTAACCAAAAAATCCATGAAACAAATTCACCGAAGACTAAGAGGTGAAAATAATGGATCATGAACAAATTGACATTTTGAAAATAGAAGAAGAAATAGACAAAGCCATAGAAGATGAAGATTACGAAAAACTTAATGAGTTACTTGACAAACGTCAACAAGTTTTAGCCTTTCTATCTCAAGAAACACTCGGAGAAATTTATGAACGAGACAAGAAACGACAAGAAATATTGGCTCAAAAACTAAACGAATTAAAAAAAATGAGCAAACAAATCGAAGAAGGCAAACGAATGACAAATTCTTACATTCAACAAAATGACAAAGGGCAACTATTTAATAGCAAAGGATAAACAAAATTATCCTTGCGCAATATTTTTTGAGCTTTCTCTATTTAAAAATCAAAGGGGGTTTCAAATATGGCAAATGTTGATGAAAGCTTTGAACAAGCGAAAAAAAGATACGAAGAAGTTGTTATGAAATCCATATCAAAAGTACCGGAAAGAAAAGAAACATTTTATTCGACATCTGGATACGAAATAAAAAGGCTTTACACCCATGAAGATATCGCAAATCTTGATTACTTAAATGATTTAGGCTTCCCTGGTGAATACCCGTTTACCCGTGGCGTTCAACCAACAATGTACCGTGCAAGATACTGGACGATGAGACAGTATGCTGGTTTTGGAACAGCTGAAGAATCCAACAAGAGATATAAATACCTTCTTGAGCAAGGGCAAACAGGTCTTTCTGTTGCGTTTGATCTTCCAACGCAGATAGGATATGACTCTGATGATCCTATGGCAGAGGGTGAAGTTGGAAGAGTAGGCGTTGCGATAGATTCCTTAGAAGATATGGAAATATTATTTGATGGTATACCTCTTGACCAAGTTAGTACATCGATGACTATAAATAGTACAGCAATGATTTTACTTGCGATGTACATTGCCGTAGCTGAAAAGCAAGGAGTATCACAAGATAAACTGAGTGGTACAATACAAAATGATATACTTAAAGAATACATAGCAAGAGGTACTTACATCTACCCACCTGAACCATCCATGAGGTTAATAACAGACATATTTGAATACTGCTCAAAATACATGCCAAAATGGAACCCAATAAGCATAAGTGGTTATCATATAAGAGAGGCTGGTTCAACAGCGGCTCAAGAAGTTGCATTTACAATTGCAGACGGAATTACTTATGTTGAAGCTGCAATAAAAGCTGGGCTTGATCCAAACGTCTTTGGTAAAAGACTATCTTTCTTCTTTGCAGCGCACAATAATTTCCTTGAAGAGATAGCAAAATTCAGAGCAGCAAGAAGACTATGGGCAAAAATAATGAAAAAAAGATTCAACGTCACGGACCCAGAAGCAATGAAACTTAGGTTCCACACACAAACAGGAGGTTCTACTTTAACTGCACAACAGCCTATGAATAACATAATAAGAGTTACAATACAAGCGTTGGCAGCTGTTCTTGGTGGCACCCAGTCATTGCATACAAACAGTTACGATGAAGCACTTGCCTTACCAACGGAAGAATCGGCAAGAATAGCATTAAGAACCCAACAAATAATCGCATACGAATCAGGTGTGGCAGATACGATTGATCCACTTGCAGGCTCGTACGTCATCGAGGCAATGACGAACGAAATAGAGAAAAGAGCAATCGAATACATAGAAAAAATTG
>JBCNVJ010000099.1:0-4036 GCA_039630255.1 Fervidobacterium sp.
TGTTACGCAAGCCGTGGAATCTTTCTAAAGTTATTTCAAAAAACTTTGAGAAAAAGTACAACGTTGAAATAAAATTCACGGGTGGCGTTATGGGAACGTACGAAGCAAATGTGCAGGCATCTAAGGATTTTACGATAACAAGTGTTATTTCACTTGTTGGAATAGTGTTAATATTAATATTAGGATTCGGTAGTTGGTTGGAACTTGTTTTGTTGTTTACAGGACTAATAATGTCAATGGCAGTTAGTCTTGGGTTGATAGCATTAATTCTCAAAGAGTTAAACATAGTCACAACGTTTGTTAACGCTATGTTACTTGGTCTTGGAATAGACTATGCAATGTACATAGTTACTAGAATACAGGAACGCTTTAACGTTGAAGGGGTTAGTAGAGAGAGTATAGTAGATGCTTTTATTGAAAACTTCCGTCCCTCTTTTGTTTCTATGCTCACAACTGCTTTGGCATTTGCGACAATGCTGTTAAGTCCATCGAATGCTATTAAGCAAATGGGGGTATCTGTTTCCATTGGTATATTTATATACTTTACCATCTTTAATACATTTGTTCCTTTGGCACACAACAAGCTGCTAAATAGATTCAAGACCAGACAACGAGAAACTTACGTGAGGTTTGTCGACATTGTAAGGAGAACTAAAGTGTTGTACTCACTGACTATTTTGAGTGCCATTGTAATGGCGTTAATCGGTGTGTACTCGATAATAAACTTTTCTTACACTACCTCGAGCTTAATATCAAGTGATTCCGAATCTACTGTAACTTCAGATCTTATATCTAAAAAATTTGGAGCTGTTGGGACAAGTGATATAGTAATAGCTGAGCCAAACACTCAGCGACTTGAAAAAACATTAAAAGAGCTCAAAGATAAAAAACTTATATCTGCAGATTTTTCCATACTATCGTTTATCCAAAATCCAGAAAAGATTGCAGAAGAAAGGACAAATATATATCTTCAAGTTTTACAACTTACACATGTACCATTACTTGAGATAATATTTAAAAAGTACGGACTTTACGAAAGTTTTGTTTCAACGATTGATGTTATAAAGAACATTTCTACAACCCAGGATTTATTCAAGCTAATGGAAAAGGATATACCAAGTTTATTCTACAAAGATATTAGTGGTAAAACTTATCTACTTGCTTATGTAACACCAGCAATAGACATATGGGCAGATAATAATGTTAAAAAATTTTTTGAATCGCTTAGGGGATACAAAGTTTATGGTTATACAGCACTTTTCTATAATATAATTGAGGAGTTAATAGCCTCTACTTTATGGGTTTTTGGGCTTGTTTTTATTGTCGAGTTCTTGGTTCTTTTCATAGACTTTAAAAGTTTTAAGAAAGCATGGTATATATTGTTATTAACCTCACTTAATACCTTAGCGGCTTTTGGAATTTCTTATCTTGTTGGGATAAAAACTACCTTCATAACATTCATTGTACTCCCTATATTCTTAGGAATAGGCGTGGACAGTTTAGTTGAACTTGATCACAGTGTTAAGTTTGGAAGAGAAAGTATCATAAAAACTGAGAAGGCAGTTATAATGTCTATTTTAACAACCGTAACTTCCTTTGCAAGTTTCTTGGTAGCGCGCGGTAAATTGCTTAGAGAATTTGGTTTTGTAACATCGTCAGGACTTTTGGGAACATTGTTTATTTCATTATTTTGGTATCTTAACACAGTTGATAAATATCCAAAGCACACGAAAAAAGGTGATAATAAATGAATGTTTTAATGGTTTCAGATACTTATTGACCCCAAATAAATGGTGTAGCAACATCTATATATTTGTCAAAAAAGTATCTTGAGCTTAGGGGCCACGAAGTTTACATAGTTGCCCCTGTAGCGCCTGATGATGAGAAACATGTTCTTGTTGTACCTGGTGTTAGATTTCTATTGGAAAAGCAACATAAAATTGTTTTTGCAAATCACCTAAAAATCATGGAATTCGCAAAAGAAAACAAAATTGAGATAATTCATAGTCATGATCCACTTGCCCTTGGTATAAGAGCTTTAAAGGTACAAAAAGAGTTAAAAATTCCTCATGTTCACACTTATCATACGCTGTTAACTGAATACCGGCACTATGTACCACCACCATTTACCCCCGACAGAAAAACCGTTGAAGAGTTTTCACGTTGGTTTTGCAATAAAGTAAACTTTGTAATAGCACCTACAGAGGAGATCAAAACCGAGCTTTTGAGATACAACGTTCAAAGACCTATAGAGGTTATACCGACTGGAATCGATACTATAGAATTTTCAAAGCCACCTGAAGTAGATGTCAGGAAGGTATATAATATTCCAAAAGACGTTACACTCCTCATGTATGCAGGAAGACTTGCAAAAGAAAAAAATTTAGAATTTTTGTTCAAAGTTGTCAAAAGGATCATGCATGAAAATGCGGGAATTTGGTTCTTAGTCGTTGGCGATGGACCACAGAGGAAAGAGCTTGAAGAATTTGCGCAAGAAAATAGCATTATGAATAGGACGGTTTTTACAGGTTATGTACCCCATAAAAAGATCAAAGATTATTATAAAGCATCTGATTTGTTTGTGTTTTCATCTTTGACAGAAACCCAAGGACTTGTTGTTCTTGAGGCTTTAGCAAGTGGTACTCCCGTTGTTGCAATTGCGTATAAAGGTATTGCAAATGTGCTTGTCAACGGTGAAGGTGCTATAACTACAGGTATAGATGAAGACGAGTTTTACAATGCGATATTAAAGGCTATCGAAAATAAAGAAGAACTTAGTAAAAAAGGAATAGTATACGTTGAAAAGAATTGGTCTATGAACAGAATGGCAGACAAACTCGAAGAGGTTTATAAAGCATCGTTAAATCAGGGTTATGTAGATTTCAAAATGCCTTCTATTATAAATACATCATTGCAAATCAAGATAAATGCACTGTTCAAAAGGTTGACAAATCTTTTTACAGAGTAATTTAGGTAGATTTGCTCTTATCTTATTGTTTTTCTATTTCTTTTAAAAATTTTCGATAACTTTCGTATCTTGAACTGTTTATCTTTCCTTTTGACAATAATTCTTTTACATAACATCCTGGTTCATCTATGTGTAAACAATCGGGAAAATAGCACATATCTGTTGGAAACTCTATGAAAAGCTCTCTTAATTTATGTGGAGTGATACCATCGATATCCAAGCTTGCGAATCCTGGAGTATCGACAACCCAACCTCCGAATGACAATTTAAGTAGCTCAGCAGCAGTTGTTGTGTGTTTCCCTCTACTTAGTTTCTCTGATATTTCACCAGTTCTTAATCTTAAATGACTTTCAATCGAGTTTAGTAAACTGCTTTTTCCAACTCCTGACATTCCCGCAAAGACCGATACTTTATTTTTCAAATATTCTTTCAGCTTTTCCAAGCCTGCTTTTTTTAGGGCACTTGTTTTCACAACGGGATAAAGTGGACTATATATGCTTTCAAAGTCTTTTATTTCCCTGTCACTTAACAAATCAGTCTTATTTAATACTATAACTATCGGTAGTTTTTCATTCTCAACCAACATTATGAATCTGTCTACAATGTCGAGCGGGACTACTGGTTTATCGAGAGTTGTCACAATTACAACTTGATCAACGTTTGCAACACTTGGTTTTTTTAACTCTGTTTTTCTATTCAGTATATTTTCTACAACTCCTTCATTATTGATAACCTTATTGTACTCAACTAAATCACCTGTAATTGGTCTAATACCTTGTTTCTTAAACTTTCCACGCAATTTGCATAGTATACGTTCCTGCGTGTCAACATCTTCGACCACTAAAAGATTTGAATAAAATTTTACGACTATTCCAATATTTCTACCTTCCTTATTTCCCATTAAAACTGTCCTCCTTCAATTGATTGTTCAGGGTTAGCAGGTTTGTCTTTTTCAAAAAAGGGTAATTCTGTTGGAGTGCCTTTACCTTGGGATTCATCAAGTTTTGTTTTAGTATCGTTTGGTGTTATTTTTTGAATAGTGTTTAAATCAACTGAAGGAGGTACTAC